>NZ_DAWEMK010000006.1:42498-43289 GCF_052362415.1 Paratractidigestivibacter sp.
CGGCGATACCTCATGGCGAGGTACTCGCGCAGGGCGGCGCGGCCCTTCCCCCAGTCCTCGGGCGCGGCGAGGGCGGCCAGCTCCTCGAGGAGCTTGTCCCACGAGCCGAGCACGGCGAACTGGGCGAGCTCCGCTTCGGGGCTCTGCGCCTCCTTGAGCTGGGCCTTGTCGGCGAACGCCGCCCAGGGGCCGGCCGGCTTGCGCTCGAGCGCGCCCATGCCGACCTCTTCCGGCGCGTCGACGGCAACGTCCGCGAGCGACCAGTGCTTGCCCGCGACCGACCTCGCGCGGCGGCGCAGCGTGACCATGACGGGCGAGCCGTCGCGGCGCTGGAAACGCATGGGGAACTTGACCTCGCTGCGCGTGCCCTCGAGGGCACCGGTGGACCGAGCGATCCTGAAGTCCTCCTCGAGTGTGGCCACGGGGTCGACGTCAAGCGGCAGCACCTGATAGAGCGCCGAGAGGGGCTCATCCGTGACGCAGACGTCGGCATAGAAATCCTGCGGCAGGTCGTTCGCGGGGCGAGCAGGGCGCGGGCTCGGCGCGGGTGCCGGCTTCGGGGCGGGCGCGGGCGTCGGCGCGGAAGCAGGTGCGGTCATCCGAGACTGTGACTGCGCCCCAGACGGGCCCTGTGCCGCGGGGCCGAGCTTCGCCGTGGGCTCGGGGTCGGAACCGCGGGTGGACTCGGGCGCCGGCTCGACTGGCTCGGGTGCCGCTTGGACGGGCTCCGCTAGGGCAGGCTCGGCCCCGATCGGCTCGGCGTCTACGGGCTCGTCCTCGACCGGCTCAGG
>NZ_DAWEMK010000007.1:0-18050 GCF_052362415.1 Paratractidigestivibacter sp.
GGCCCCGGCCACGGCTCCCGCTCCCGCCCCGCAACCGGTCGCGCCGCGGCCGCCCGAGCCCGAGTACGTCCCCGACTCCGCCTATGCGGACGCGCCGTCCGAGGCGATGGGTGCCGACTACCCGATGCCCTGGGACGACCCTGCCGCCGCGGCGTCGGCGGCACCTCCCACTCCCGCCCCGGTCACGGCTCCCGTCCCCGCGCCCGCACCGATGGCGCAGCCCGCTGTGGCTGCGGCACCGTCGACCGCGCCCAGCGCCCCGGCGAGCGCGCCTGCGCCCTCGGCCGCCCAGCAGCCCGCCGTCTCGGCCCCGGTCGACCCCGCCGACCTCGCGCCCGAGTTCAGCGACATCCTCGCCGGGCTCACCGACGTGTTCGGCGCGCCGACCAATGTTTCTGTAGAGAAGCCCGTCGCCGACGAGGACGACGCCGACGTCTCGTATGATGACGAGGGCGTCGAGGCCGACCCGTCCGACGGCTCCGAGTTCGCCGACGAGCCCGCCGACGACGCCGACGACGAGTAATCGCCGGCCGGCGCACGATCAAGCAAGAAGACCAGCGCCCTTCTTTGTGGGGAAGGGCCGAACCAGGAGGAACGAACATGTCCAAGGGATTCAACATGGGCGGCATGAACCGCAACCAGATGATGGCGCAGGCGCGCAAGATGCAGGAGCAGCTCCTCGCCGCCCAGCAGCGCGCCTCCGAGACCGAGGTCTCGGCCAGCACGGGCGGCGGCATGGTCAAGGTCACCGCCACGGGCGACATGCGCGTGACCAGCGTGACCATCGACCCCGAGGCCGTGGACCCCGAGGATGTCGACATGCTGCAGGACATGGTCCTCGCCGCCGTCAACGACGCCCTCGAGCAGGCAGAGCAGATGGCCAGCAAGCAGATGAGCGCCGTGACCGGCGGCCTCAACATCCCGGGCCTCTTTTAGGCGCCTTCGGGAACGAGGCGTCCGAACACCATGGACTACCAGGCAAACGACGGCCATGCGCTGCAACGCCTCCTCGATGAGCTGGGCAGGCTCCCGGGCATCGGCCCGAAGTCGGCCCAGCGCATCGCGTATTACCTGCTCGAGGCGGATGCCGAGGAGGCGCGGCGCCTCGCCAACGCGATCCTCGAGGTCAAGCAGCAGGTCCACTTCTGCCCGGTGTGCTTCAGCTACGCCACGCGCGAGAAATGCGACGTCTGCGAGGACCCGAGCCGCGACCGCTCGACCATCTGCGTCGTCGGCGAGCCGCGCGACGTGCAGGCCATCGAGCGCACGGGCACGTATCGCGGCCTGTACCACGTGCTCGGCGGCGTCATCAGCCCGATGGACAAGATCGGCCCCGACCAGCTGCACGTCCGTGAGCTCCTGGCCCGCCTGGCGTCCGACGAGGTCGGCGAGGTCATCTTGGCCACGAACCCCGACGTCGAGGGCGAGACGACCGCGACCTACCTGGCCCGCCAGATCCACCCGCTCGGCATCCGCGTTACGCGCCTTGCGAGCGGCCTGCCCGTGGGCGGCGACCTCGAGTACGCCGACGAGGTCACCCTCGGGCGCGCCATCGAGGCCCGCCGCGAGCTCTAGCCGGAATCTCACGAGCTCGGGGACGGGCAAGGGCTCCGCGCCCCGCCGCGCCAAGTCCGCGCCCTTCTCGGCTTATTGCCCGGGGTATACTCTCTGCAAACGCAGCTCAAACACAGCGCGCCCGCCGGGCGCGACGGGAGGACCCGATAACCATGCCGTACAGTGACGAGAAGTCGCGACCCAGCGACGTCAACCCCTCGAAGATCACCACGCTCCATGCCGGCCAGGGCGCTGAGGTCACCACGCGCAAGAACGCGGCGCACGCGGCCGACCTGGCCCGTGTCAACGCCGAGAAGCGCTTCCGCAAGCGCCACTCGTCCGACAAGCTCTCCGCTTCCGCCGCCCGCGCGAGCAAACGCCTGGGCTCCGAGGAGGGGACCGTCGCCGAGGACTCCGGTCCGGAGCGCACGAACAAGAACATCTTCATCATCGTGGGCTGCGCGATCCTCGCGCTCGTGCTCCTCTTCTTCATCGTCCGCTGCGCGACGGCGGCGCTCACGCCGGAGCCCGAGAAGCCCCAGCAGAGCCAGGACCTCGCCCAGACCGATGAGCCCGCCCAGTCGCAGCCGGGCGAGGAGGGGTCGGTGACCATCCACGGCGTGGCATACACGCTCGGTCAGGCCGAGGACGGCGCGTGGGTCGTGCTCGCCAACGGCGAGGAGAACTTCATCGATGGCGGCACGCAGGGCATCCGCCTCTCCGGCAAGCCCTCCGGCCTGATCCAGTGCAACGGCGTGCTCGTGATCCCCGAGAGCCTGGAGGATGGCTGGGACGTCATCGCCTACAGGCCCGCCGACGGCTCGGTGCCCGTTCAGGTCGCGGACGCCGACGGCAACCTGGTCCACGGCTCCGGCTCCATCACCTCGGCCGAGCTCAACGGCACGACCATCGTCGTCACCGATTCCACGGGCGCCACGACGAACGTGTCGCTCTAAGGTTGGCCCCGGCCAAGAATCGCCTGGCATGGGCGGATGCCTCTTCAGGGGCGTCCGCCCATGTCTTTCTTCGTCGCTCGTATGGCTTAGGAGGGCGTTTACGCACGTCGCGGCCCTGTTTTCTCGCTCGCCAAAACTTTTTTAAAATTCCTACTAGACAAACGGGCGCGAGCCATGCAATACTATTCCTCGCGCAAGGCGCACGGGGTGTTAGCTCAGCTGGTTAGAGCGCCGGCCTGTCACGTCGGAGGTCGAGGGTTCGAGTCCCTTACATCCCGCCATTGCACAGATGAGGGCCCTCTTCTGAGGGCCCTTTTTCGTGGAGCTCGACGGTCTGCCTCATCGCCCATGACTTACGTTGAGCGAACCCGGGCGCGGTATCATAGCGCCATTATGTATGCAGGAGGACGGGGCCAGCACATGCAGGCAAGCACTACCGCAGATATCAAGCAGATCGCGGTCTTCGACTACGACGGCACGTGCATCGACGGTCAGTCCGGCTCCCTCTTTACCACCTACCTCCTCACCCACGGCATGATGTCGCTGCCGCGCGCGCTGCGCCTCGGCTGGTGGGGGGCGCGCTACAAGCTGCACCTCCCGTACCGCCAGGACGAGGCACGCGAGCTCGTGTTCGGCGCCTTGGGCGAGATGACCCCCGAGCGCATCGCCGAGGTCATGCGGGCCTTCCATGACGAGGTCCTGGGCAAGAAGTACCGATCCGCCGCAATCGCCGAGGTGACCCGGCGCCGCGAGGAGGGCTGCGTCACGCTGCTCGTCTCGGCGACGTTCGACGTGATTGCGGGGGCGGCCGCCGAGGTGCTCGGGGTCGACGCAGTGCTGGCCACGCAGATGGAGCGCGACGCGAACGGCCGCTACACCGGCCGGGTCGAGGGAACGGTCGTCGCCGGTGCCGAGAAGTACCGCTCCGTGGAGCGCTGGTGCGACGATCGCTTCGGCGCGGGCGCGTGGCGGCTCGCCTATGCGTACGGCGACCACCACAGCGACGAGGACCTTCTTTCCCGCGCGGGCGAGGCGTTCGCCGTGTGTCCCGGCCAGACGCTCAAGTCCATCGCAAAGAAGAACGGCTGGGAGATCCTGGATTGGGACAAATAAGCCGGCGGGACAGCGCGCCTGCCCTGCTCGCCGAGGGTAATGTGGTTGCGCTCGGCGACGGGGCCTCATCAGACGCCGGGGTGGCGACAGACGATGCCCTGACGCCTCTTTCCGACTTCCGCGAGAAGGTCCGCGAGCAGGGGAGCGAGCTCTACCGCGACCTGCCGTGGCGCCGCACGCGAGACCCCTACGAGATCTGGATCAGCGAGGTCATGCTGCAGCAGACGCAGGTGAGCCGCGTGGACGGCCGCTGGCAGCGTTGGCTTGCACGGTTCCCCCGCGTTGCCGACCTGGCCGCCGCCGACGCGGCCGACGTGCTCGACGAGTGGCAGGGCCTCGGCTATAACCGCCGGGCGCTCGCGGTGCATCGCGCGGCGCAGGTGGTCCTCGAGGCAGGAGGGGAGTTCCCGCGCGGCGAGCGCGAGCTGCGCGCGCTTCCGGGCATCGGCCCCGCGACGGCGGCCGGCATCCGCGCCTTCGCCTTCGACCTCCACGGCGTGTATCTCGAGACGAATGTGCGCACGGTGCTGCTCCACGAGCTTCTTCCCGGGCGCGAGGACGTGCCCGATCGCGAGCTCGCGGAACTGGCCGAGGCGACCTGCCCGCCCGACGGCGGCTTCGCCGACGACCCGGCCGACGACCCGCGCAGCTGGTACTACGCGATGCTCGACTACGGCGCGTACCTCAAGCGGACGGTCGCGAACCCCTCGCGCCGCTCGCGGGCGCACGCCAAGCAATCCCGCTTCGAGGGCTCGAGGCGCCAGAAGCGAGCCGCGCTCGTGCGCGCCTTGCTGGCCCGCCGCGAAGGCGCCGGCATGGGCGAGCTGGTCGCTGCCGTGCGCGCCGAGGGCATCGAGCTCGACGATGCGCTGGCCGCGGAGCTCATGTCCGAGCTCGCCGCCGAGGGCTTCTGCCGCGCCTCAGGCGGGTTGTGGCTCCCATAGCTGGGCTTCTTCCGAATTGTAGGCAGTGCAGCTGCTATATCGCTGCCCGAGCAAACCGGGGTATCGCCTCGACCGATAACCAATCCACGAAATCAGGGGGCTACGCCCCCGCCAGCCCGCGGCCTAGTATTCATAGCCGTAAAGCAACCCCGACGAAAAACACCCTCGCCGCCGCCCCGCGCGACGCCAACGAAAGGAAGCCCCAAATGCCGTTCCAGCTCGATCCCACCTTCGCCCAGGACCCCGCCAAGCACTTCGACACCCTCCAGATCCACGCAGGCCTCGCCCCCGACCCCGTTACTGGCTCCGCCGCGCTGCCCATCTACGCCTCGGCCGCGTTCCAGTTCGACTCCGCCGAGGACGGCGCCGCCAAGTTCGCGCTCGAGAAGCCCGGCAACGTCTACGGCCGTCTGACCAACACCACCACCGACTCCATCGCGGCCCGCGTCGCCGCGCTCGAAGGCGCGACCGGCGCCGTCGCCGTCGCCTCTGGCCACGCGGCCGAGATCCTCGCCCTCACGAACCTCGTCGGCGCCGGCGACCACATCGTCGCCTCCGACTCGCTCTACGGCGGCACCTGGAACATCTTCCTGCACACCCTAGGCGACCTCGGCGTCGAGACCACCTTCGTCGAGAACAACGACATCGACGCCTTCGTCGCCGCCACCAAGGAGAACACCAAGCTCTGGTACGTCGAGACCATCGGCAACCCGCTCGTCGACGTGGCCGACGTCCCCGCCATCGTCGAGGCCGCCAACTCCCTCAAGGAGCCGGTGCCGGTCTACGTCGACAACACCTTCGCCACGCCCTACCTCTACCGCCCGGCCGACGACGGCGCCGCGGTCGTCATCGAGTCGCTGACCAAGTGGATCGCCGGCCACGGCGCGACGCTCGGCGGCGCCGTGATCGACACCGGCAAGTTCGACTGGAAGAAGACCCCCGGCAAGTTCCCGACCCTCACCGAGCCCGACCCCTCCTACCATGGCGCCGTCTTTGCCGATGCCGCGCCCGCCGCGCCCTTCTCGACCCGTGTCCTGGCCAACAAGCTCCGTGACTTCGGCCCCACGCTCTCTCCGTACGCGGCGCAGCTCATCGGCCTCGGCATCGAGACGCTGTCCCTGCGCGTCCAGCGCCACTGCGACAACGCCCTGGCCGTCGCCAAGTTCCTCGAGAGCCACCCGAAGGTCAGCTGGGTCCGCTACTCCGGCCTGGAGAACGACCCGTCCCACGAGGTCGCCTCGCGCATCCTGCACAACGGCTTCGGCGGCGTGGTGGTCTTCGGCGTCAAGGGCGGCCGCGACGCCGGCCTGAAGGTCGTCGACAACGTCAAGCTCTTCACGCACCTGGCCAACGTGGGCGACGCCAAGTCCCTCATCATCCACCCCGCCTCGACCACGCACTCCCAGCTCACCCCCGAGCAGCTCAAGGCCGCTCACCTCTCTGAGGACCTCATCCGCCTCTCCATCGGCATCGAGAACGTCGACGACATCATCGCCGACCTCGACCAGGCCCTCGCCAACGCCTAATCGGCGCCCTAGCATCACCGACTCGGAAAAAAGGACGGCCGCCCACCGCGGCCGCCCTTCTTTTTTGCGCGAGCCGAGTCTGTTCGTGAGCGCGCCGGCGCCTACGCCCACCGGCCCGCTCGCTCACTCGCGGATTCGTGTGGACGAACCGTGGAGGGAACTGGTAAAACTGACTGTGTGTCAAAACGCGATGGGAGCCGCGGCGCATTCGATCCGCCGCGGCAAGGGATAAGCGACAGGAGCGTTCGATGGACACCCTCGACAGCAGCCTCTACCTCAGCAATGATGATGTGTATCTGCTCGGAAACGGCAAGTGGTACCGCAGCTACGAGAAGCTCGGCGCCCACCCCGCAAAGGCGAACGACGGCGCTACGGGCTACCACTTCGCCGTGTGGGCCCCGCACGTGCAGTCGGTCCACGTGATCGGCGACTTCAACGGCTGGGACGAGGGCGCGAACCCTCTGTCCAGGTCCGAGCACGGCGACGTGTGGCAAGGCTTCATCCCCGGCGTCGTCGAGGGCCAGCTCTACAAGTACCTCCTCGTCTCGCACGACGGCGAGAAGATCTACAAGGCAGACCCGTATGCGTTCTTCTCTGAGCTGCCCCCGGGAACCGCCTCCCGCACGGCCGACCTCTCCGGCTACGACTGGAAGGACGACGCCTGGCTGGCCGAGCGCGCCCAGCGCCCGATGCTCAAGAGCCCGCTCAACATCTTTGAGGTCCATCTTGGCAGCTGGAAGCGCCACGGCGACGAGCCGCAGGGCGAGCCCCGCGAGGACGGCACCTGGCCGGGCCCCGGCGACCCCTTCCCCGCGCAGCGCGGCACCTTCTACACCTATGACGACCTCTCGAAGGAGCTCGTCGCCTACGTGAAGAAGATGGGCTACTCCCACATCGAGGTCCTGCCCCTCTCGGAGCACCCCTTCGACGGGTCGTGGGGCTACCAGCCCACCGGCTACTTCGCGCCGACCTCCCGCTACGGCAACCCCCGGCAGCTCATGCACTTCGTCGACGCGTGCCACAAGGCCGGCATCGGCGTGATCATGGACTGGGTCCCCGGCGGGTTCTGCGCCGACGCCCATGGGCTGGCAACCTTCAATGGCGAGATGCTCTATGAGCACGAGATCCACCCCAACTGGGGCACCCACAAGTTCGACTACTCCCGCCCGCAGGTCCGCAGCTTCCTCGTCTCGAACGCCCTTTACTGGGTCGAGACCTACCACATCGACGGTATCCGCATGGACGGCGTGAGCTCGATGCTCTACATGAACTTCGGCATCGACGACCCGAGCCAGAGGCGCTTCAACAAGCTCGGCACCGAGGAGAACCTCGACGCCTCCGCCTTCATCCGCCAGACGAACACGACCATGGGCGAGCTGCACCCCGACGTCATGATGATCGCCGAGGAGTCCACCGCCTGGCCGCTCGTGACCTACCCGCCCGAGGACGGCGGCCTTGGCTTCCACTTCAAGTGGGATATGGGCTGGATGAACGACACCCTGCACTACATGCAGACCGACTTCCCGTGGCGCCCGGGCAACCACCGCATGATCACGTTCTCCACGATGTACCAGTTCAACGAGAACTTCGTGCTCCCGCTCTCGCATGATGAGGTCGTCAACGGCAAGTGCTCGCTCATCACCCGCATGCCGGGCGACCAGTGGCGCCAGTTCGCCGGCCTGCGCGCGCTCGCCTTCTACCAGATGACCCATGCCGGCGGTAAGCTCAACTTCATGGGCAACGAGATCGGCCAGTACATCGAGTGGCGCTACTACGAGGGCATCCAGTACTTCCTCACCAAGGACTTTGAGGCTCATCGCAACCAGCAGGTCTACATCGAGGCGCTGAATAAGTTCTATAACAAGAACGCGGCCCTGTGGCAGCGCGGCTACCAGTCCGACGGCTTCGAGTGGATCGACGCGGACAACGCCGACCAGTCCATTGTCAGCTTCGTCCGCCGCGGCGACGATCCCGACGATGAGCTCGTGATCCTCATCAACTTCGACATCAACGCCCGCGAGGACTTCCGCCTCGGCGTGCCCGAGTGGGGCTACTACGCCGAGAAGTTCAACTCCGACGCCGTGGAGTTCGGCGGCTCCGGCGTGCTCAACGAGGGGCGCATCCCCTGCGAGGACGTGGCCTGGAACGGTCGCGAGCAGTCCATCGTCCTGCGCATCCCACCACTGGCGGGCGTTGTGCTCAAGAAGGTCGCCAGGCAAGCCAAGCCGAAAAAGGCCGTGAAGGCCGCCGCAAAGCCGGCCGCGAAGGCCTCGGCAAAGAAGCCCGCCGCGAAGAAGGCGCCCGCCGCGAAGGCGACCGCCAGGCCCGCAGCAAAGAAATCCCCGGTCAAAGCCGCTGTCAAGCCCGCCGCTGCAGCAAAGGCCAAGGCGCCCGCGGGCAAGAAGGCCGTTAAGGCTTCCGCCGCTGCCAAATAAACCGATGTAAAATCACAGGGGCCGCCGCACAAGCGGCCCCTACCCTGCCCAGCCGTTCCCACGGCCGGGGCACGTTGCTCTGCTGTTATGTTCTGATCGCCTAGAAGGGGAAAAGAATGGCGAATTACCAGGAGATCTTTAAGGACAAGAAGGACTTCGAGGCCCAGTACCGCGCGGCTTGCCAGTCTGAGCTCGGCAAGACGTTCGACCAGTGCAGCGAGCTCGAGCAGTTCCAGGTCCTCGCCCGTCTCATCGCGTCCAAGGGCAACGCGCAGCTGCCCGTGAGCCACTCGAAGGACGAGAAGAAGGTCTACTACTTCAGCCTCGAGTTCCTCATCGGCCCGCTCCTCGACAACTACCTCATCAACTACGGTATCCGCGACCTCGTGGCCGATGCCATGAAGGATATGGGCTCCGACCTCGACGCTGTTTGCCGCCAGGAGGTCGACCCCGGCCTCGGCAACGGCGGCCTTGGCCGCCTGGCCGCGTGCTTCCTCGCCTCGATGGCGCACAACGGCATGGCCGGCTACGGCAACGGCATGCGCTACCGCTACGGCCTGTTCCACCAGGACATCGAGGGCGGCCGCCAGGTCGAGCGCACCGACAACTGGCTCGCCAACGGCTTCCCCTGGGAGACCCGCAAGGACGCCTCTGCCGTTACCGTCCGCTTCAACGGCCACGTCGTCCGCCACGAGGACGAGAAGGGCAACTTCTGGTTCACCGAGGAGGGCGGCGACCTCGTCCGCGCCGTCCCGTACGACGTGCCCGTCATCGGCTTCGAGGGCAAGGTCGTGAACAAGCTTCGCCTCTGGAGCGCCGAGCCCGCCGAGGAGAACTTCGACCTCGACGCCTTCAACGACGGCGACTACGCCAAGGCCAACAAGTTCCGCTCCGACGTCGAGGCCATCTCGACCATCCTTTACCCCAACGACGCCGGCGAGCACGGCCGCCTGCTGCGCCTGAAGCAGGAGTACCTCTTCGTCTCCGCGGGCCTGCAGACCATCCTGCGCTCCTACGAGAAGGACTTCGGCCCCGACTGGGCGAACCTCGGCAAGCGCGTCAGCGTCCACACCAACGACACCCACCCCGCCATGTGCGGCCCTGAGCTGCTGCGCATTCTGGTCGACGAGAAGGGCGTGGACTTCGACGAGGCCTTCGAGATCGTCCACGAGACCGTGAGCTTCACCAACCACACCGTCATGCCCGAGGCGCTCGAGAAGTGGCCCATCAACACCTTCCGCAGCCTCCTGCCGCGCCTCTACATGTTCATCGAGGAGATCGACCGCCGCTGGCGCGATGGCCTTTCCGAGAAGCTCAGCGAGGACGGCTCCTCCTGGACCGACGTCCTGCGCAACACCGCCATCCTCTGGGACGGCAAGGTGCGCATGGCGAACCTCTCCATCATCTTCAGCCACTCGGTCAACGGCGTTTCCGCCCTTCACTCCGACATCCTCAAGCGCGAGACCTTCAAGGACTTCGCGCGCCTGGAGCCCGAGCTGTTCAACAACAAGACCAACGGCGTGACCCACCGCCGCTTCCTGCGCGAGGCGAACCCCGCCTACTCCAAGCTCATCACCGACGCCATCGGCGACGGCTGGCTCTCGGACGCCAACGAGCTCGAGAAGCTCGTCCCCTTCGAGTCCGACGTCGACTTCCTGGACTCCATGGACGTCGCCCGCAAGGAGAACAAGGAGCGCCTTGCCGCCTACATCAAGGAGACCTCCGGCACCGTCCTGGACACCAACATGGTCTTCGACGTGCAGGTCAAGCGTTTCCACGCGTATAAGCGCCAGCTGCTCTCGGTCTTCAAGATCCTCGATCTGCGCAACCGCATCCTCGACGACCCGAACTTCGACCCGCAGCCCACGGCCTTCATCTTCTCGGGCAAGGCGGCGCAGAGCTACGCCTTCGCCAAGGAGGTCATCCGACTGATCAACTCCCTTGCCGACGTCGTCAACAACGACCCGCGCGTGAACCAGAAGATCCAGGTCGCCTTCGTCCCGAACTTCGCCGTCTCGAACGCGCAGTACATCTACTCTGCCGCCGACATCTCCGAGCAGATCAGCCTCGCGGGCACCGAGGCCTCCGGCACCTCGAACATGAAGCTCATGATGAACGGCGCCCTGACCCTGGGCACCCTCGATGGCTCCAACGTCGAGATCTCCGAGCTCGTCGGACCCGAGAACATCAAGATCTTCGGCATGAAGACCGAGGAGGTCGAGGCGCTCCAGGCGTCCGGCACCTACTACGCCTGGGACCGCTACAACGCCGACCGCGACCGTCTCGGCCGTATCGTCGACCAGCTCGTCGACGGCACCCTCGCGGGCCTTTCCGGCAACTTCGAGAGCGTCCACGACCACCTTATGGTCGAGAACGACCCCTACCTGGTCATGGGCGACTTCCATGCCTATGTCCAGGCCTGGGAGGAGCTCACGAAGGGCTACGCCGATCGCCGCGCCTGGAACAAGGCCGCCCTGCACAATACCGCTAAGGCGGGTTTCTTCTCCAGTGACAGAACTATCGCCGAATACGAGGCTGATATCTGGCACATTGATGCTTAGTTAGCTGGTCGGGGGACGGGGCCTCCGTCCCCCGATCGTCTGTTTGGCCGAAAGGAGTGGGGGAATGAGCAAAAAGGAGTGCATTGCAATGCTCCTTGCTGGTGGGCAAGGAAGCAGGCTCGGTGCGCTGACGAGTAACGTAGCAAAGCCCGCGGTGTCGTTTGGTGGCAAGTTCCGCATCATCGACTTCGCGCTCTCCAACTGCGCCAACTCTAATGTGAACACGGTGGGCGTCCTGACGCAGTATCGCCCGTACCTGCTGCACAGCTATATCGGAACCGGCGAGGCGTGGAACCTCGACGAGCGCGACGGCGGGGTCTCCATCCTGCCGCCGTACGCGACGCAGACCGGCGGCGCCTGGTACGAGGGCACCGCTGACGCCGTGACGCAGAACATCGGCTACATCGAGCAGAACGACCCCGAGTATGTGCTCATCCTCTCGGGCGACCAGCTCTACCGCATGGACTACGCCGACATGCTCGCCACGCACAAGAAGAACAACGCGGACCTGACCATCGCCGTCATGCCCGTGCCTTGGGAGGAGGCGTCCCGCTTCGGCATCATCACCGCCGATGACGAGGGCCGCATCACCAAGTTCACCGAGAAGCCCAAGAAGCCCGACTCCAACCTCGCCTCCATGGGCATCTATATCTTCACGACCGACCTTCTCCTCGAGGCCCTTCGCGAGGACGCCGTCGACCAAACCTCTGAGCACGACTTCGGCAAGAACATCATCCCGAAGCTCCTCGGCGACGGCAAGCGCCTGTACACCTACGAGTTCAACGGCTTCTGGCGCGACGTCGGCACCATCTCCAGCTATCACGAGACGAGCATGGACCTGCTCGGCCCGAACCCGGCGTTCGACATCTACGACGACGAGTTCCCCATCATGTCCAACGCCTCCACGCGCCCGCCTTCATTTGTGGGCCGCAACGGCGAGGTCGAGGACTGCCTCGTCTCCAACGGCTGCCGCATCTTCGGCAAGGCTCAGCACTCGATCATCTCGACCGACGCCTACATCGGCGAGCGCGCGACCGTCGTCGACTCCGTGCTGCTCCCGGGCGCCGTGGTCAAGGACGGCGCGCACGTGGTGCGCGCGATCCTCGGCGAGAACGCCGTGGTCGAGGAGAACGTCAACCTCGGCTCCATCGACACGACGAAGGACACTGCCGTCATCGGCAACGACGTCGTTGTCGGGAAGGGGGACAACTAATCATGCAAAAGGTCATTGGCCTCATCACCTGCAATTACTCAGCCAAGGCCACCGGTCCCCTGGCTGAGACCCGCCCCATCGCCTCGATGCCGTTCTTCGGTCGTTACCGCCTGGTCGACTTCCCGCTGTCGAACCTCGTCAACGCCGGCATCCGCACCGTGGGCATGATCATGCCGTACAACTACCGCTCGCTGGTCGACCACGTCGAGTCCGGCAAGGATTGGGACCTGGACCGCAAGAACGGCGGCCTGTTCATCCTGCCCGGCAGCGCCTTCGGCACCTCCCGCACCGGCGCGCGCTTCCTGCTGCGCGACCTCGTGCACAACAAGGTCTACTTCATGCGCTCCACGGCCGACTACGTGATCTTCTCGTCCGCGAACTTCGTGTACAACATGGACTTCGAGGCACTCTACCAGGCGCACGTCAACTCCGGTGCGGACATCACCGTCCTCACCAACGTGGCGCCCAAGGCCAACGAGGACGTCGTCGCCTTCAACGTCGAGGGCAACCGCGTGACCGGTATCCGCAACGGCGTGAACTTCGGCGACACTGCGTTCCTCGACACCTTCATCATGAGCCGCTCGCTGCTGCTCGACATGTTCGACTGGTACGCGCCCACCGACTACCTCGACCTCTTTGAGGCGATGGCCGGCGATTTCGGCCGCGTGAACGTCCAGACCTTCAACTACGACGGCTACGTCGCGCCCATCTTCAACAAGAAGGACTACTTCGCCGCCAACATGGACTTCCTCGACCCGAGGGTTTCCGACGAGGTCTTCCCGGCCGACCGCTTCATCAAGACGAAGGCCCACGACACGCCTCCCGCGAAATTCGAGATCGGCTCGCGCGTCCAGAACTCCCGCATTTCCTCCGGTTGCCGCATCTACGGCGCCGTGAGCGACTCCATCCTCGGCCGCGGCGTCATCGTCGAGGCCGGCGCGACCGTGCGCAACTCCATCGTGATGCAGAGCTGCATCGTGAAGAGCGGCGCCCGCGTGGAGAACGCCATCGTCGACCGCGGCAACACCGTGCCTGCCGGCACGGAGCTGCGCGGCACCCCCGACGACGTCCTCGTCAAAGAGAAGAGCCGCGACTAGCACCAAACAGAAAGCGAACAGAACATGTCAACTTCCGCCAAGCGCAGAAAGATGAGGGTGCTGTTCGCGGGCTCCGAGGCCGTACCGTTCTCGAAGACGGGCGGCCTCGGGGACGTGGCGGGTTCGCTGCCGCGTGCCCTCAAGCACGCGGGCGCCCGCGCCGCCGTGATCACCCCGCTCTACGCCACCATCCCGCAGCAGTACAAGGACCAGATGAAGCACGTGGCCGACTTCTACGTGCCCCTGGCCTGGCGCAACATCTACTGCGGCATCGAGAAGGTCACCCTGCAGGGGCTGGACTTCTACTTCATCGACAACAAGGACTACTTCGGCCGCGACAAGCTCTACGGCTACTTCGACGACGGCGAGCGCTACGCGTACTTCGCGAAGGCCATCTGCGAGGCCATCGCCAAGGTCCCCGAGCTCGAGTGCGATGTGCTGCACTGCAACGACTGGCAGACCGCCCTGTGCCCCGTCTTCCTGCGCGAGTTCTACCGCGACGTGCCCCAGTGCAACAACGTGAAGACCGTCTTCACCGTCCACAACGTCAAGTTCCAGGGCCAGTACGGCGACAAGATCCTCACCGAGATCCTCGGCCTGGGTCACATCCCCGCCGCCCGCGACCAGCTCCGCTGCGACAAGGACTCCATCAACTACATGAAGGGCGCCCTGTGCTACTCGGACTGGATCACCACCGTGAGCCCGAGCTACGCCAATGAGCTCAAGATGCCGTTCTACGGCGAGGGCATGGACGGGATCTTCCGCCGCCGCGCGAACGTCCTTTCCGGCATCCTCAACGGTATCGACCAGACCATCTGGAACCCCGCGTCCGACCCGATGATCCCGGCGAACTACTCCATCAACGACATGGAGCAGAAGGCCGAGTGCAAGCGCGCGCTCCAGGAGGAGCTCGGGCTCGACCAAGACCCGACCCGCCCGCTCGTCGTGAGCATCGGCCGCCTGACCGACCAGAAGGGCCTCGGGCTCGTCCGCTACGCGATGGACCACCTCATGCAGCGCGGCGTCCAGGTCGCCATCCTGGGCACCGGCGACGCGGACCACGAGAACGCCTTCCGCTACTTCCAGTCCAAGTACCCCGGCAAGATGTGCGCGCGCATCGCCTTCGACAACGCGCTCTCGCACCGCATGTACGCCGGCGGCGACATGCTGCTCATGCCGTCCGAGTTCGAGCCGTGCGGCCTTTCTCAGATGATCGCCATGCGCTACGGCACCCTTCCTGTGGTGCGCGAGACCGGCGGCCTGCGCGACTCCGTCGCCCCGTACAACAAGTTCACGGGCGAGGGCACGGGCTTCAGCTTCGCGAACATGAACGCCGACGAGATGGCCGACACCCTGCTGGGCGCCTGCGAGATCTTCTGGACGGACAAGCAAGCCTGGGATAAGCTCGTGAACAACGCGATGTCCACCGACTTCAGCTGGCGTCGAGCCGCGAACGACTACATGGACATCTACCACTGGCTCCACCCGGAGATCATTCGTTACAACAAGAGAAGAGATAGGTAATTCTTTGAGAGCTAGGCACGTAACCTCAGAGAAGGAGTACAGAACTCCATTCGGCGCCGCCCAACTGGGCGGCGTCGTCACGCTGGGCATCGATATCTGGGACGACGACGTCACGTTCTGCACGCTGAGGGTGTGGACCGATGCCCACGGCGAGCAGCTTATCGAGATGAAGGGGACGTCTGCGGGCGACCACCTGCACTTCTCGGTGGACTATAAGCCTGCCGAGACGGGCGTCGTGTGGTACAGCTTCGACATCGAGGCCTCCGACGGGGCGGTGTGGCGCTACGGCGCCAAGCCCCGCTGGACCACCGGCGAGGGCGCCTTCGCCTACGGGGACCCGCCTTCTTTCCAGATCACCGTGTTCGAGCCGCGCGCGACGCAGCCCGACTGGTACAAGAAGGGCATCGTCTACCAGGTGTTCCCCGATCGCTTCGCGCGCGGGGAGGGTTGGCGCGAGCAGGCCGAGGCTGCGCTCGCGGCACACCGCAACGGCCCCGAGCGCGTGCTCGTGGAGGATTGGGACACCGCCCCCACGTACAAGCGCAAGTCCGAAACCGACCTGGGGATCGCGCGCTGGGACTTCTACGGCGGAACCCTCGAGGGCATCCGCGAGAAGCTCGGCTACCTCAAGGGCCTGGGCGTGACCGTCATCTACCTCAACCCGATTTTTGAGGCGCAGAGCAACCACCGCTACGACACGGCCGACTACCTGCGCATCGATCCGATGCTGGGTACCGAGAGGGACTTTGGGCGCCTGTGCGACGAGGCTGCCGAGATGGGCATCTCGGTGATTCTTGACGGCGTGTGGAACCACTGCGGCCGAGACTCGGTGTACTTCAACCGAGACGAGAACTACCCGGACGCCGGCGCTTGGCAGGCCCACGAGGACGGCGCCGAGTCGCCCTACGCCGACTGGTTCACCTTCAACGAGGACGGAACCTACGCCGGCTGGTGGGGCAACCAGGACATGCCGAGCTACCGCGACGACTGCGAGCCGTTCCACGAGCTCGTGTGCGGCAAGGACGGCGTCGTCCGCAAATGGCTGCGCGCCGGCGCGCGCGGCTGGCGCATGGACGTGGCCGACGAGCTCACCGACGAGTTCATCGCCCAGATCAAGGCCGCCGCGGTGGCCGAGAAGGACGACTCCGTGCTCATCGGCGAGGTGTGGGAGGACGCGTCGAATAAGCTCGCCTACGGCAAGTTCCGCCAGTACTTCCAGGGCAAGGAGCTCGACGGCGTGATGAACTACCCGCTGCGCACGGGGCTTCTTGACTACGTCTGCGGCCGCATCGGCGCCGACGAGCTGGCCGCCCGTCTGGAGCAGCTGCGCGAGAACTACCCGCGCGACGCTTTCTACAGCTCGCTCAACCTGCTGGGCAGCCACGACCGCGAGCGCCTCTACACGGTGCTCGGAGGCGCGCCCGACCCCGACTCCATGACCGAGGACGAGCGCGAGGCGTTCCGCCTCGACGAGGGCCAGGCGTCGCTGGCCATGAGCCGCCTGTGGCTCACCGTGCTGCTGCAGATGACGCTGCCCGGCGTGCCGTGCGTGTATTACGGCGACGAGCTGGGCCTCGAGGGCCTGCGCGACCCGTACAACCGCGCGAGCTTCCCGTGGGGCGGCGGCCGTCGCGACTGCTTCAATATCTTCCGCAACGCCATCGCCATCCGAAAGACGCTGCCGGTGCTCACCGACGGCGAGTTCGAGCCCTTTAGCAGCGGGCACGGCGTGTTCGGCTTCTGGCGCCGCGGCAAGGACGGCAGCCAGGTCTGCGTGCTCGTCAACGCCGGGCTCCACGACTCGCGCACCGTGCGTGTGCCCATGGTCGACGAGGCCGTGAGCGACGTGGTGAGCGGCAACGCGCCCAAGGTCGACCACGGCCAGGCAGAGGTCTTCCTGTGGCCGCTCGGCACCGCCATCCTGCACTTCCACAAGAAAGCCCGCCTCCAGAAGCCGCTCGAGCGCGGCATGGGCGTGCTGTGCCACGTGACCTCCGTGCCCAACGGCGCCAAGCCCGGCACGATGGGCGCCCCGGCGCGCAAGTTCGTGGACTGGCTCGCCGACGCCGGCGTGCGCTACTGGCAGGTGCTCCCCGTGACCCCGCCCGACAGCTTCGGCTCGCCCTACGCCGGTCTCGGCGCCTTCGCGGGCAACACCGCGCTGCTCGAGAAGGGTATCGATAAGACCCTCGCCGCGCTCAAGGGCTGCGAGAAGACCCGCGAGTTCCGCGAGTTCTGCGAGGCGAACGAGTACTGGCTCACGAGCTACGCGTGCTTCATGGCGATCAAGGACCTGCTCGGGCCCGTCGAGTGGCAGAAGTGGCCGGCCAAGTACCGGAGCTTCTCGCCGGAGCTCGCCGAGGACCCCAAGCTCAAGGCTGGTGTGCTCAAGCACGCGAAGCTGCAGTTCGAGTTCGAGCGCGAGTGGGCCGAGCTGCGCGAGTACGCGAACAGCCGCGGTATCGCCATCGTGGGCGACATGCCCATGTACGTGAGCGGCGACTCTGCTGATGTCTGGGCCGAGCCCGACATCTTCAACCTCGATGACGACGGCTACGCCGCCGCCCGCGCCGGCGCTCCCGGCGACGCCTTCGCGCCCGAGGGCCAGCTCTGGGGCAACCCGACGTATAGGTGGGATGTCCTGGCCGAGCAGGGCTACGGCTGGTGGCTCTACCGCTTCAGCCGTGCATTCGATGTGTACGACTACGTGCGCCTGGACCACTTCATCGGGTTCTCTTCGTACTACTCGATCCCCAAGGGCAAGAAGCCCAGCGAGGGTGAGTTCAACTTCGGCCCGGGCGCCGCGCTCTTCGAGGCGGCCTATGCGCAGTTCGGCCCGCTGCCGTTCATCGCCGAGGATCTGGGCGCGATCACCCCGGCCGTCCGCGCGCTCGTGGCGCAGACGGGCATCCCGGGCATGGACGTCGTGCAGTTCGCCGACAACGACGTGCGCGGCGGCTACGAGCCGAAGCCGGGCACCATCGTCTACGCCGGCACGCACGACAACCAGACCCTGCTCGGGTGGGTCAAGTCGCGCTTCGGCGTCGAGGGCGAGGAGGCCCGCGAGCTCGCGGGACGCATCGCCCGCGACGTGCTCGCGACGGATGCCGACGTTGCCGTTATGCAG
>NZ_DAWEMK010000007.1:18060-20547 GCF_052362415.1 Paratractidigestivibacter sp.
TGCTCGGCCTCGACGACGACGCGCGCATGAACGTCCCCGGCGTGGCCGAGGGCAACTGGAGCTGGCAAGCCGACGCCGCCGACGTCGCGGCCGCGGCCGACCACCTCGCCGACCTCGTCCGCGAGAGCGGGCGGTAAGGGGCGAGGCGCCGGGGAGCCCTGCTCGCCGGCCTTGCGCCTCATGCAAAGAATTCGGCACTTGTTGGGCCTCTTGCAAAGAAAACGGCTTCCGTTGGCCCATTTGCAAAAATAACGGCACTTGTTGAGTCTCGCGGGACCAACAAGTGCCGTTTTCTTTGCATTCGGGCCAACGGAAGCCCGATTTTTTGCAAAGAGGGGCGGGGCGCGCGAAATGTTGCGCAACGCGGCGCGGGCTTCTTGGTACATGATGAAGAAGGCCTGATAAAGCGCGGAAAGGGATGCCGATGTACTGCACGGAATGCGGGGCGGAGAACGAAGAGGGCGCGGAGTTTTGCACCAACTGCGGGGCACCGTTGACCGACGGCATCGACGCGATGACTGCGGGCGCGACTACCGCCATGCCGGCTGCCGCGCCTGCCGGCCTTACCGCCCCCGCTGAGGCGCCTGCCGCGGCATCGCCCCGCGTCGGCGAGAAGCCCGCCACGCGCCGTGCCGTCGCGATCGCACTCCTTTCCGCCGTCGTGATCGCGGCCGGCGGGGGAGCGGGCTATTACTTCGGCGTTTACCGGGCCGACCAAGAGCGCATTGCGCAGGAACAGGCTGATTACGAGGCAAAACACTCCGAGCATGCCGTGACTCTCGGCGTTATGGGGGCGGATGGGACACGTCCGAGGGCGCGTCGAAGCTGCCGGTCAGCGTGACGGGGACCGACGTCGACGGCAACCGGGTCAACATGACCGCGTTCGTCGACTCGGACGGCAAGGGCCTGAAGCTGGTCCAGGGGTCGTACGAGCTGGGGGCTCGCCGGCTCCCCGCTCGGCCACGACGGGACCGTGTGGGCCACGCCGTGCACGACGTTCGGGCTTAAGCTGGATAGCTCTTTGGAGAAGGATCAGGAGGTCGACGCATCTTCGGGCGAGGCGATCAAGCTCGGCAACAAGATCGACCCCATCGACGTGACGGACGAGCAGCTCGATACCGCCGAGAAGCTCGCGATGCAGGGCGGCTGCGACTCGGAGACCACCGCCAAGGCGCTCGCCTCCGCGGCGAGGAGCTCGAGGGACGCAGCGGTCTCCGCGAAGCAGGCGAAGGACGCCGCCGAGGCCCAGAAGCGGGCCGAGCAGGAGGCGAAGAAGGCGAAGGACGAGGCCGCTCATGCCCAGCGGAACGCCGCGTCCTCGGGCGCGCCCAATGGCGCGGCGCCGTTCTGGGGCGCGTTCGCTATGGCGAGCAAGAACCCCGAAACGTCCTGGAACAAGGTCGAGGAGCTGCAGAAATCCGGGTTCCCCGACGCGACCGTCGTCTGCACGACGGACTGGGGGAACCTAAACAAAGAGACCTGGTACTCCGTCACCGCCGGGCTGTACGCGAGCGAGGATGTGGCGGTGCACGTCGTCGACCAGCTCAAGGACCGCGGGATCTCGGATGCGTACGCGCGGTACTCCGGGGCGCACAAGTAGCGTCTCGCGGCTTGGACGGCCTCGAGCTTCTTGCCGGCACGGCGATTTCCGCGAGCGGGAAGCCGTGGGCGCCCGTTGGGGTATGCTGAATAAATATGGCAAGGATTGACATACCGAGGGCGGCGACGTCATGGCACGTGGGGGCAACCAATCGAAGGAAGCGGCGAAGCCGGGGATCAAAGAGGTCGCGGCGGTCGCCGGGGTCTCGCCGACGACGGTCTCGCGCGTGCTCAATAACCGCGGTTACATCAGCAAAGAAACCCGCGACAAAGTCCACGCCGCGATGGAGCGCATCAACTATGCGCCCAACGACATCGCCCGCGCCATGCTCAACGGCCGGCTCAACCTTATCGGCATGATCGTCCCCTTTGTGAGCAGTCCGTTCCACGGCCAGATCGTGCAGGCGGTCGAGCGCACGCTTGCCGAGAACGGCTTCAAGATGCTCCTGTGCAACAGCGCCTGCCGTCCCGACCTCGAGCGTGCCTACATCGACATGCTCCGGCGCAACATGGTCGACGGCGTCATCGTCAACTCGCTGAACATCGGTGCCGAGGCGTACGCCGAGATGGGCTTAAGCCTCGTGGGAATCGACTGCGATCTCGGTGAAGGCTCCGTCCAGGTCGCGAGCGACAATTATCGGATGGGCGAGCTCGCCACGCGGCGCCTCCTCGACGACGGGTGCCGCCGGATCCTGTGCCTGCGCAACAACAGCCGCATGAGGATGCCCGGCAACAAGCGAACCGAGGCGTATCGCGACCTCGTCGCGGCGGCCGGCCTGCCCGCGCTTGTCCGCGAGGTTGAGTTCGTCCGGCCCGACGCCGAGAAGGAGCTCGCGATCGCACAGATCCTCGCCGAGAACCCTGACATCGACGGGATCTTCGCAGGCG
>NZ_DAWEMK010000007.1:20557-39976 GCF_052362415.1 Paratractidigestivibacter sp.
ACGTGATGCGCAAGCGCGGCCTCGCCGCCCCGGACGACATCAAGGTCGTCGGTGCCGACGGCGCGCGCCGCACGATGACCTTCATGCCGGATCTGACGACCGTGCGCCAGGATATCGACCGCATCGGCGAACTCGCCGCGGAGTCCGTGATCGCGCTGGTCAACGGCGAGAAGCCCGAGTCGAACACGAAGCTTCCCGTGGAGCTGCTGGTGGGGAAGACCGCGTAGGGGCGGGCTTCTTGTCGCGGGCGTTCGCCGCGCTTTGTCGGCCCCGCAATTCTCATCGCGCGTTTGATGGCGCGCTTGGCAATAGGTGCTGAACCCAATGACCGTCGTCCAGCGGTGGCGGCGCTGCCCGATGGCGCTGCGGGCATGTGTGGCAATGGATGCTGCGCCCAATGACTGTCACCCAGCGATGGGTGTCACTGGCTGATGGGTGTCCCAGAAAGCTGCACGCAATGACTGTCACCCAGTGATGGTGGATGCCGTTCGCCGGCGTATGTCAACCGTTTGCAGAATCATGACCAGACAAATGGATTTGTCCGTATGAAAACGATTGACACATGAAAACGATTGACATACCTTACAGACGTCAGGCACACGAACCTTTGTCGGAAGGAAGCTTCGGATGCACAAGATCTATTACCAGCCCGAGGGAATCTGGGTAGGCGACATCATGCCATACGGCGAGGACGGCACGTTCTACCTCTACCACCAGCGCGACACGCGCAACCCCGGACCCTTCGGCGAGCCCTTCGGCTGGTCCCTCGCGACGACGAAGGACTTCGTGAACTACAAGGACTTCGGCGAGAGCCTCGAGCGCGGCGGCGACGAGGACGTCGACCAGTACATCTACGCCGGCACCGTCTTCAAGGCCGGCGACAAGTACCACGCCCTCTACACCGGCTGCAACCGCGACAAGGTCCACGCCCGCCTCATGAAGCAGGTCCTTCTCCACGCCACGAGCGACGACGCCGTCAAGTGGGAGAAGAACATCGCCGAGACCGTCCTCCCGCCGCAGGAGGGCTACGACGACCGCAACTGGCGCGATCCCTTCGTGCTGTGGGATGACGAGAACCAGGAGTACATGCTCATCCTCGGCACCCGTACGGGCGAGGATAAGGCCCTCATGACCGGCCGCCTGGTCAAGTTCACCTCCAAGGACCTCGAGCACTGGGAGTTCCAGGGCGACTGGTGGAACCCGGGCCTCTACACCATGTTCGAGATGCCGGACCTCTTCCGCATCGGCGACTGGTGGTACCTGGTCTTCTCTGAGTACAGCGACGGCAACAAGACCCGTTACCGCATGTCTCGCTCCATCAACGGCTCCTGGATCACCCCTGCCGACGACGCATTCGACGGCCGCGCCTACTACGCCGCCCGCACCGCTTCCGACGGCGAGCGCCGTGTGCTCTTCGGCTGGGTCCCGACCCGCGACGCCGGCGGAGACCCCAGCTCCTATCTGTGGGGCGGCACCTTCATGCCGCTCGAGATCGTCCAGCGCGCTGACGGCACCCTGGGCACCAAGCTCCCCGACAGCATGGTCCCCGCGTTCGGCGAGGGCAAGGCCGTCGAGCCCTTCGAGCTCTCCTGCGCCTCCGGCAAGGCCGAGAAGGTCCTCAGCGCCGACGCCGGCTCCACCTACTTGCTCGACGCCGACATCGAGCTTTCCGGCGATGCCGCGGGCTTCTCGGTGAAGCTCGCTGAGGACGCCGAGGCCGGTCTGGGCTACGAGTTCCGCGCCAACCTGCGCGAGGGCAAGCTCGAGTTCACCGCCGCGCCGCAGTACCCGTGGTTCGCGGTCAACACCATGGGCCTCGAGCGCCCGCTCTTCTTTAAGGGCGAGGGCACCCACCACCTGCGCCTCGTCGTGGACGACGACATCGCGACTGTCTTTGTGGACGACGTTGCGCTGAACGCCCGCTTCTGCGCAAAGAAGGGCCAGGGAGTCTCCCTTACCGTCACCGACGGCACCCTCAAGTGCGCGAACGCGACCATCGCGTCGCTCTAAAAACGCCCCTCTGACGGCCCGGGGCGCGCTTCCCGGTCCGTCCCCGTACACTGACAACAAGGAATGGAGAGGAACATGGACTATAAAGCGGTATCCCAGCAAGTCGTCGACAACGTCGGCGGCGTCGAGAACATCGAGGGCGCCACGCACTGCGTGACCCGACTGCGCCTCGTGCTCAAGGACACCTCCAAGTACAACAAGGCCGAGCTCGAGAAGCTCGACGGCGTCAAGGGCGTGCTGTACAACAGCGGCCAGCTCATGATCATCTTCGGCACCGGCACCGTGAACAAGGTCTATGACGCCTTCATGGCCCTCACCGGCGTCAAGGAGATCAGCGCCTCCGAGGTCAAGGGTGCCGAGGCGAGCAAGAAGGGCAAGTTCTTCGCCGCCCTCAAGGTCTTCTCCGACATCTTCATCCCCATCATCCCGGCCTTCGTCGGCGCGGCAATCATCATCGGCCTGAAGTCGCTGATCGTCGCCAATGGCCTGTTTGGCATGGAGGGCAGCCTCGCTGACCACAGCGAGTTCCTGAAGAACCTCGCGAGCTTCTTTGGCATCATCGCGACCACCTTCGACTACCTGCCCGTCCTCGTGATGTACAGCGCCGTCAAGCGCTTCGGCGGCAACCCGATCCTGGGCATCCTCGTCGGCATCGTCATGGTTCACCCGAACCTGATGAACCGCAACACCTTCGTCCTCGACCCGACGGGTGTCCAGTACTGGAACTTCGGCCCGCTGGCCATCCCGATGGTCGCCTTCCAGGGCGGCGTCTTCCCCGCGATCCTGACCGCTTGGTTCATGGCTAAGATCGAGAAGATCGCCCAGGACGTCATCCCCGAGGTCGTCTCGTTCGTCTTTGTCCCGACCGTCACGCTGATCCTCGCCAACATCGCGCTGTTCACCGTGTTCGGCCCGCTCGGCAACCTGATCGGTGACGTGCTCGGCGGCGTCATCGACATCCTGTACAACAAGATGGGCGTCTTCGGCGCGTTCGTCTTCGCGGCCTTCCTGCAGCCGCTCGTCGTGACCGGCACGCACCAGTTCATCCAGGGCATCGAGGCCAACCTCGTCGCCACCACCGGCTTCAACTACATCCAGGCCATCTGGTCCGTCTCCATCATCGCCCAGGGCGGCGGCGCCATCGGCATGTACCTCGTGCACAAGAAGAAGTCCCGCGAGCGCAGCATCTGCATGTCCTCCTTCATCCCGACCCTCGTCGGCATCTCGGAGCCCGCAATCTTCGCCGCGAACATGCGCTACTCCATCATCCCCTTCGTCTGCGCCTGCATCGGCGCGGGCTGCGGCGGTGCCTTCGTCAAGCTCTTTGAGGTTCGCGCCATCGGCCAGGGCCTGACCGGCGTCCTGGGCCTGCTGATCGTCACCCCCGAGACCCTCGTGTGGTACGTGATCGGCAACCTCATCGCCTTCTTCGTGCCCATCGCCCTGATCCTCGCCTACAACAAGGCGAAGGGCGTCCCGACCACGGACGAAGAGGGCGGCGGTGCCGGGTTCGACGTCAGCTTCTAAGCACACAGATAGACCTGCCCGAACGGGCAAGGGGCGCCCGGGCACGAGCCGGGGCGCTCTTCTTTACACCAGGGGCACGAAAGCAAGGGCAAGAAAGGCGAGGCAATGTTCAACCAAAAGAGCAAGGTGACGCGCGCGGACTACGAGGCGTGGCGCGCCGGGCAGGACGCCGAGGCGGCGCGGATCGCGGCCGACGCGGATCGGCTCGTGTTCCACGTGGAGCCTGAGCTCGGGTGGCTCAATGACCCGAACGGGCTGGTCCAGGTGGGGGACACCTACCACATCTACCACCAGTACGACCCGTTCGACGCGGCTCACGGCGGCCCGGTGCTCTGGAACCATCTGACGACGCGGGACTTCCTCAGCTACGAGAACCACGGCCCGGCGCTGTTCCCCGACTCCGATATGGACTCGAGCGGCGCGTACTCCGGCTCCGCCTTCGTGCGCGACGGGAAGGTGCATTTCTTTTACACCGGCAACGTAAAGCACTTCGACCGCGACGACTACGACTACGTGCTCACGGGCCGCGAGCAGAACCAGATCCACATGGTCATGGACGCGGACGGCCAGCTCGACGACCTCGGGCCGAAGCGCGTGGCGCTGAGCCCCGCCGACTACCCCGACGACATCGGCACGCACGTGCGCGACCCGAAGGTTCTCGAGCACGACGGCGTGTTCTACATGGTGCTCGGCGCCAGGACCCGCGACGACCGCGGCTGCGTGCTCGTGTTCACGTCGCGCGACCTCGAGTCGTGGGGGTACGCCGCGCGGATCGAGCTGCCCGAGCCCTTCGGCTTCATGTGGGAGTGCCCCGACCTCTTTGAGCTGGGCGGCGAGCTCGTGCTCGTGTGCTGCCCGCAGGGCGTGCCGACCGAGGGCTGGCGTTACCGCAACCCGCACCAGTGCGTGTGGTTCCGCGTCGAGGCGGACTGGGATCGACCGAGCTTCGGGATCGTGGGCGAGGGGCGCCCAGCGATGGTCGACGCCGGCTTCGATTTCTACGCCCCGCAGTCGTTCGAGGACGCCGAGGGCCGTCGCCTGATGATCGGTTGGGCGGGCTGCCCGGACGCGACGGCGCAAAACCCGACGACCGGGCGCGGCTGGCAGTGCGCGCTCACGGTGCCGAGGGTGCTGAGCCTTCGCGACGGCAAGCTGTGCCAGTGGCCGGCGCGCGAGCTCGAGAGGCTGCGCGGAGGCCGGGTCGAGGTCTCCGCGGGCGGCGCGGTCGCCGACCCGGGCCGCGTGTACGACGCGGTCGTGACCTGCGGCGGGTTGGCCTCGATCGAGCTCACGGTGCGCGACGGGGTCGCGCTGCGCTACGCCGACGGGATGCTCACGCTGGATATGGGCGACGAGGGCCACGGGCGCGACGAGCGCTCCGTCGAGGTCGGCCAGCTGCGCGACGTGCGCGTGCTCTCGGACACGACGATGATCGAGGTCTTCGCCAACGGCGGTGAGGCGGCGCTCACGAGCCGCGTGTACTCGCCCGCCGCGGCCGAGCTTGCGCTCACGGCCGACGGCTGCGCGGCGATGGACTTCTATAAGCTCGTTCGCTAGCCGTTCGCTAGCGAAAACCGGAACGTCGGGCGTGCGGGGCGGGTACGGATTTGGCGGAGCCATTCGTTAAATCCGTACCCGCCCCCTGTTTGCTGCGTGTGCAGGTACAATGCGATGAGCTGACCCAAGGAGTTCGTTCAATGCTCATCAATCGTGTTTCTCGCCAGATCATGAACTGCCCGGAGCTCGAGCCGCTCGTTCGCGCGCTTGGGGCGGGCGACGACGCCACCTTGGCCGTCGCGCAGTCCGCCCGTCCGCTTATGCTGGCCGCCATCTGGGCCGACGACCCGCGCCCGTGCCTGTTTGTGGTCTCGGGCGAGGAGGCGGCTGACCGCGCCGCCCGTGCGCTCGCCGCGTGGCTCGGCCAAGACGTCGTCTGCCGCTACCCCGAGCGCCGCGACTATCCGTGGAGCGAGAAAGCCCCCGAGGACGCCGTCGTCGGCGCTCGTTGCCGCGCCGTCGCGCGCCTGGCGGAGGGGGAGAAGTGCGTCGTCGTCGCCTCGGCCCGCTCGCTGCTGCGCCGCGTGCCACCCGCAGGCTCCGGCTACTGGGCATCGAGCACGTTCTCCGTCGGCGACGAGGTGCCCTTCGACGAGGTCCCGGCCCTTCTCGTGGGCATGGGCTACGCCGACAACGGTGAGGTCGACGCCCCCGGCAGCTTCCATGTGCACGGCGACGCGGTGGACGTCTTTCCAGCGCAGGCCACGACGCCGGTGCGCATCGAGTTCTTCGGCGACGAGATCGACCGCGTGCGCCGCATGGTCGCGGCCACCGGCCAGACCATCGGTGAGCTCAAGAGCGTGACCGTCTCGCCCTGCCGCGAGATGGCGCTGACCGACGAGACCGTCGCCCGCGCAGAGGAGGCGCTCTACGCCCGCGCCCAGAACGACAACGCACTGGCCGCTGACCTGGAGCTCATCGGCGCGCGTGCCGCGCAGCCGGCGCTCGAGCGCTACCTGCCCGCGCTCTACGGGGACACCGCCACGCCCATCGACCACGCGAGTGACCGCACGCTCGTGGTCCTCGCCGAGCCGCGCGCGCTCTTCGACGACTGCCTGCGCGCCGCGGACGAGATCGAGCAGGCCGCGGGCGCCGCACGCGTCTCGACCAAGGGGCTCTACACGAACCCGCGCCAGCTCGACTTCGGCCGCCAGCAGCGCCTGAGCTTCGCCGCCATGCTGCGCGCCGGCGCGGGCGCCGTCACCGCGAGCCTCGAGGTGCGCCAGCCGGGCGTCAACGGCTCGGACTCCAAGCTTATGGGCCGCGTGCGCCAGCTCGTGGCCGACCGGTCCGCCACGCTCTTCGCCGTGCCCGATCGCGCGGCGCGCGAGGCCCTTGAGCTGCGCTTCAACGACGAGGGGATTCCGTTCGCCGAGTCGCTCGGCGCAGCGGCGGAGAACTCGCACGACGTCTGCGACGACGATGCCCGCTTCGACGCGCCGCCGCTGCCGCGCGACCGTGTGACCTTCATCGATGCGCCCGTGCCCGCGGGCGTCGTGATCCCCGCGGCGCGCCTGGGCATTCTTTCCGTCGACGACCTCGCCTCGCGCACCGCGAAGGCCCGCCGCCGCGCCAAGCGCGTGGACCCCACGAGCGTGACCTTCCCCTTTAAGCCGGGCGACTACGTCGTCCATGCCACGCACGGCATCGCGCTGTTCTCCGACATCGTGCGCCAGGAGGTCGCCGGGCGCGAGCGCGATTATTTCCAGCTCTCGTACGCCGGCGGCGACAAGCTCTTTGTCCCGCTCGAGCAGGTCGACCGCATCACGCGCTACGTCGGCCCGGAC
Source organism: Paratractidigestivibacter sp. (assembly GCF_052362415.1). Lineage (NCBI taxonomy): Bacteria > Bacillati > Actinomycetota > Coriobacteriia > Coriobacteriales > Atopobiaceae > Paratractidigestivibacter > Paratractidigestivibacter sp. Next base: position 27,439 of record NZ_DAWEMK010000007.1, read on the forward strand.
GGCGACTCGCCGCGACTCACGCGGCTGAACACCGCTGACTGGAGCCGCGCGACGGGCAAGGCGCGCAAATCCGCGAAAAAGCTCGCCTTCGACCTGGTGGACCTCTACACGCGCCGCTCCTCGGTGGCCGGCTTCGCCTTCAGCCCCGACACCCCCGCACAGGCGGATATGGAGTCCAGCTTCAGCTACGAGCTCACGCCCGACCAGGCGAGCGCCGTCGCCGACATCAAGGCCGACATGGAGGCCCGCAAGCCGATGGATCGCCTGCTCTGCGGCGACGTGGGCTTCGGCAAGACCGAGGTCGCCCTGCGCGCGGCGTTCAAGTGTTGCCAGGACTCCAAGCAGGTCATGATCCTGTGCCCGACGACGATCCTCGCGCAACAGCACTTCGAGACCTTCTTCGAGCGGTTCGCGCCCTTCGACCTCAAGGTCGCGGTGCTCTCGCGCTTCGTCACGCCGGCGCAGCAGCGCCGCGCGCTTGCGGGCTTCGCGGACGGGTCGGTCGACGTGCTCGTGGGCACGCACCGGCTCCTTTCCGCCGACGTGAACCCCTACGACCTGGGGCTCGTGATCATCGACGAGGAGCAGCGCTTCGGCGTGCAGCACAAGGAGCAGCTCAAGAACCTGCGAGAGCAGGTCGACGTTCTCACGCTGTCCGCCACGCCCATCCCGCGCACGATGCAGATGGCCATGAGCGGGGTGCGCGACATGAGCCTCATCATGACGCCGCCGCCGGGGCGCCTTCCCGTCAAGGTCACGGTGGGGGAGTACGACCCCGACGTGGTGAGCGCCGCCATCCGCGCCGAGCTCGCGCGCAAGGGGCAGGTCTACTACGTGAGCAACCGCGTGCACACCATCGACGACGCGGTCGCGCGCGTGATGGAGGCCGCGCCCGAGGCCCGCGTGGCCGTGGCCCACGGAAAAATGAGCGCCAAGCAGGTCGAGGATGTGATGCTGCAGTTCAACGAGCACGAGGTGGATGTGCTCGTGGCGACGACCATCATCGAGTCGGGCATCGACAACTCGCACTCGAACACGCTCATCATCGAGGACTCGCAGCGGCTCGGCTTGGCACAGCTCTATCAGCTCAAGGGGCGCGTGGGGCGCAGCCGCCAGCAGGCGTACGCGTACTTCATGTTCCCCGGCGAAACCCCGCTGACTCCCGAGGCGACCGACCGCCTGACCGCCATCAACGAGTACCAGGACCTGGGCAGCGGCATGAAGATCGCCATGCGCGACCTTGAGATCCGCGGCGCGGGGTCGCTCATGGGCGCCGAGCAGCACGGCAATCTCTCGAGCGTGGGCTTCGACCTCTTTACGCAGATGCTCGGCGAGGCCGTGGCCGAGGCCCGGGGCGAGACGCGCGACGTCGAGCTCGCCGAGGTCAACATCAACCTGCCCGCGGACTTTTTCCTCGCGGAGGAGTATCTGCCCGAGGTCGATCGGCGCGTGCTCGTGTACCGCAAGCTTGCCGCGGCGGTGGACATCGCCGAGGTCGACGCGCTGCAGGAGGAGACCGAGGAGCGCTTCGGCGCGCTGCCGCTCGCGGGCAAAAACCTGTTCGACCGCGCCCGGGTGAGGATCCGCGCTCAGCGTCTGGGCTGCATCGCCATTAGCCTGACGAACGGGCGGATCATCTACCAGGGTGTCGACGTGCCGCGCGCCGTCGCGCTCAAGCTCCGCGGCGAGGGCGCGCTCAACTACCCGAAGACCCACAAGCTGGCGTACCCCTTCCGGCGTAAGGACTCCGAGCTCATGCCCGTGGCGCTCGGCGTGCTCGAGCAGCTCGGCGGCGACGACGAGGTGGACGAGTAGGGCTTGCGGATGCCCACGAACCGTCGGTTCTGCGCGGATCGGCACGCATTGCCGCGGCCGCAGGCTCTGCCGGATGTTTGGCGGTGCACAAAACTTGATTAGGGCCACGCGGAAGGGCGGTCGGCGCACAAAACTCGCTTAGGGCCACGTGTTTTCGGCCCTCAAACGGGAATTAGTCGTGAGCGCGGACGCAAAAGCCCAGTTGAGGATTGGCGGGTTACTGATTGGTCACGCAAAACACGTAGCCCTAAGCGAGTTTTGCGCGCCCGGTCGACCCTTGCGTGGCCCTAAGCGGGTTTTGTGCGTTGCGGAGGACCGCGGCGCGGCATAAGGACGCGATTTGAGGCCAACGCCATGCGAGCCGTGCGGGCCTGCGCGCCCCACGCGATACAATGACGCGGGAAAACCGAGGGGAAGGGAAGCATATGGAGTTCGTGCCAGGTAAGTTCAACCAGCCGGAGTGCCGCGTGGCCGACGGCAGGGCGCTGTCGGACCTCGTGGACGAGCAGAACGCGGAGCGCGCCGGCGCGCCCGCCGACCATCCGGAGCTCGATCGCCTGATCCGCACCATCTGGCGCCTGCGCCAGCCCGACGGCTGCCCCTGGGACCGCGAGCAGACCCACGCCTCCATAACGAAGAATATGGTCGAGGAGGCATACGAGGCGGTCGACGCCATCGATGCCCATGACGAGGCTCATCTGTGCGAGGAGCTCGGCGATGTCCTCGAGCAGGTCGTCCTTCACGCGCAGATCGCCGCGGACGCCGGCGAGTTCGACATCGACGACGTCGCCCGCGGCCTCAACGAAAAGCTCGTCCGCCGCCACCCCCATGTGTTCGGTGATCTTGCCGCGTCCGTGGACGGCGCGGTCCCTGCCGGCTACGATGAGGCCCGGCCCGACGGGACGGCGCCCGACGCACCGGCGGTCCTCGACATCTGGGACGATGTCAAGCGCCTGGAGCGGGAAGCCAGGGGCGAGCTCTCCGGTGCGGAGACGGGGCTGCTCGATTCCGTTCCGGCGAGCCTTCCCGCCCTCATGCAGGCGCAGAAGATCTCCAAGCGTGCGGCCAAGGCCGGTTTCGAGTGGGAGACCACGGCCGACGTCTGGGATAAGGTCGCCGAGGAGCGGGCGGAGTTCGAGGCCGAGGAGCCAGGTTCCGACGCGGCGGCCCTTGAGTTCGGCGACCTGCTGTTCGCGCTGGTCAACGTCGCGCGCAAAGAGGGCATCGACGCCGAGGAGGCCCTCGCGGCGTCCAACCGGAAGTTCCGCCGCCGCTGGGCGCGCATCGAGGAGGCCGCCCGCGCCGAGGGAAGCTCCGTCGAAGAGCTGGGCACAGCTGAGCTGAACGACCTTTGGGAGCGTGCGAAGGCTGAGGAGAAGGCGTCGCGCTAGCGGCCTGCGCGCTGGTCCTCTGGTATAACTGATTCACGAACCGGCTTGGCCGCCCGCGTGCGACCGAGCAAATACACCTAAATCGAAGCGACGGCATGAGCGAAACCACGGACAATTACTCGAACGGCAGGCACGCGCGCCTCTCGGGCGCCGAGGCCAGGGCCGCGGCGGACGCCGCCCGCGCGGCGCGAGAGGGCTCGCACTTCACGAGCGCGCCCGCGCAGCCTGAGCAGGGATTCTCTTATGGTGACGCTGCCCGTGGCGCAGCGGCCGCTGGGACTGCGGACATCGCCGGGAACGCCTGGGCCGTCGGCACCGGGGGAGTTCCCGGTGACTCCGGGACCGTCGCGGACGCCGGCTTCGCGGACGCCGCCGCGCCCCGTCGCCCGCGCTCGTCTCGCCTGGACGACCGCGGGACGCAGCGCGCCAACCGCCGCCGAGACGCCCGCGTCGCCCCGGACCGCGCCGCCGACGGCCGCCCCGCCGAGCCGCGCCGCGAGGCGGCGTCGCTCCCGACCATCGACGTCAACGGCGCGCTTTCGGCTATCGGTAACTTCGTGGTGCATTTCCGCGTGGCGCTCCTGATCGCCGCGCTCGTTCTCGGAGTGCTCATGGCCATGTATGGCCCTGTGCAGACGTATTACCGCGCTTGGCGCGCCGGTCAGGACCTGCAGGCACAGCTCGATGAGCTCAACGCCAGCAACGAGCAGTACAAAGACGACATTCAGGCCCTCCAGACCCGCGAGGGGATCGAGGACGAGGCGCGCCGTCGCGGCTACGTCACGAACGGCGAGACCAAGGTCGTCGTGGACGGGCTCAACGACGGGTCGGACGACTCGTCTCAGAGCTCTGACGGCGACCAACAGGCCCAAAAGCCCTGGTACATCGAGCTCGGGGACAAGGTCTTCCATTACATCGGCAACTGACGCGCAATTGCGGCGGGTGTCCGGCGTCGGCTCAAGCCGAGCTGCGGGAGCCCGCCCTAATTGCGAACCTGCAAGAAAGGACACGACATGAGGCGCGTTGCGTGCATCGACATCGGGACGGTGACGGCGCGTCTGGCCGTCGCCGACGTGGAGGGCGGCCGCGTGCAGCGGCTCGCGAAGACGTCCAACATTTGCAACCTGGGCCAAGGGGTCGACCGGACGCGTCGGCTCAATCCGGAGGCGATGGGCCGCGTCGTCGCGTGCTGCCGCGAGTACGTGGCGAGCGCCGTCGCAGCGGGCGCCGAGGCCGTGTGCTGCACAATGACGTCGGCGGCGCGCGACGCACAGAACTCCGCCGATCTTGTGGGCGCATTGAGGAGCCTCGGCCTGGAGCCGGAGGTCATCCCCGGAGAGGTCGAGGGCGCGCTGACCTTCCTCGGCGTGGCGCAGGACTTCGGCGGGCGGCGCATCCTCGTGGCGGACAACGGTGGCGGGTCGACCGAGCTCGCGTGCGGAGTTCTTGCCGACGGCGTGCTTGACCTGCAGTTCGTTTGCTCGACGAACGTTGGGTGCAGAAGGATTACCGATAAGTTCCTGAGCGGCGCTGCTGCTGACGGCGGTACGGCCACTGGTGCGGCTGCCGGCGCGGGCTTGCCGTCCGCGGAGGACCTCGCGGCGGCGCACAGGTTCGCGGCGGGCCTCTTTGCGCCGGAGGCCGCGAAGATCGCGCCCCTTGCGCCCGAGGCACTCGTGGTCTGCGGCGGCACGGTGACCACGCTCGTGGCCGTCGACCTCGCGCTCGAGCCGTACGACTCGAGCCGCGTTCACCTGGCGAGGCTCACTGCCGCGAAGGTCGCCGAGCTCGAGGCGTCCCTTGCGGCAAAGACGGTCGAGCAGCGCGCCGCCATGCCGGGTATCCAGCCCAAGCGCGCGCCCGTGATCCTGGGCGGGGCCGTGGCGATCGGCGAGCTCATGGCTCAGATCGGCTTCGACGAGCTCACGGTGAGCGAGTCGGATCTGCTGTTCGGCCTTTCGCTCACGGCGGCGACCGCGCTGCCGGGCGAGGAGGGCACGAACTCGCCCGTCGGCTGGAAGCCGACCATGCGCCCGTTGCCGCGCTATAGCGGTTAGCAGAGCGGCGTCGTCGCCCGCTCGCGCGGGCTCAAAGTCGGCTAGACTATACGGACGCGCTTCGGCGCCGGCGCTCATGGGGGCGTGGCGGAATTGGCATACGCAGCGGCCTTAAAAGCCGCGGCCGAAAGGATTGTGGGTTCGAGTCCCACCGCCCCTACCAGTTTGCCTAGGCGTAGTTTTGTGTTTGGCGCCCAATGATATCCTTTGCTTAATATGCTTTGATATCTGATGGAGGCGTTGTGGCAAAGAATAGGCCTGCCCGTGGGCAAAAGCGCGGGTGCATCTGGTTCATTGGCGTCTTCTGCGTGCTGTGCCTTGCCGTGGTCGCGCTTGCTTATGCGGTTTGCATCGCCTCCGGCGTCGGGCTTTGGTTTTTGGCCCGCTACATATGGAGGTCTCTTGTCCGAGAATCTCCCGACAACGGGCTTGTTAAATGGGGCATGCGTCAAGCGCCCATTGTCCGCAAGATGCTCGCGGCCGTTCCCTGTGTGCTCTTGAGCTTCATGCTTGTCGGCTCTCTTGCGGGCTCGATCGCGTCGAGTTCGAGCGGCAATGCTGCGAGCAGCGATGCGAACCGGCAGGGCCAGACGGCGGCGGAGTCGGCGAATTCGGAATCGAAGGCCGATGACCAGGGATCTGATGAAGCGACTAAGGCCGAGCAGGGCCGTCAGCCTGAAACTGCAGGGCTTGGCGATCTGAAGGCTACGTTTATCGATGTGGGTCAAGGCGATTCGGAGTTTGTGCTTCTTCCCGACGGAAAGACGATGCTCATCGACGCCGGCGAGGTCGTGAGCGGGTCGACCGTCGAACAATTCCTGACTGCTCAGAATATAAAAAAGATCGACTATCCTGTTGCGACGCATCCACATTCAGATCACATCGGGGTTTGGCCGACGTGATCCGCGCGTTCGACATCGGTGAGGTTTGGATGCCGGTTGCCAGCGAGGGCACCGAGGTGTACCAGGAATTTCTGGACGCCCTCGAGGCGAAGAAATGCGCGGTGAAGAAGGCCGTCGCCGGCGATAAGATCGTTTCTGGAGACGCTGGCTATGAGATTGATGTGCTCGGCCCTGATTCGAGCGTGCAGTCCGAGGATATGAACGACTACTCGGTCGTGCTTCGCGTGACCTACGGAACGACGTCGATGCTCTTTACGGGTGATGCGCCTGCGAGCGAAATCGCCGCCGATAATCCGGGCCGCGTCGGCGTCCTCAAAGCGGCGCACCACGGGAGCAAAACAGGGATCACAACGGAGCTCGCCCGCGCGCTTCGCCCAGCTGTCGTCGTTCTTTCGTATGGGGAGGGAAACGACTACGGGCATCCTGACCAGGCAACTCTCGATGTGTTCGCGAGCGTGGGAGCGCAAATCTACGGTACGGCTGTCAACGGGAACGTGACGGTGACGTCCGATGGCAAGAGCGTCACGGCCCAGACTTCAAAGGACGGGACCGTTGCGGCGGGAGTAAGTGCGGAGGAGCGCCGGAGGCAGGAGGCGGACGAAATCCCTGTTTAAGTAGCGTGGTCGTGCTCCGCTGCTTCCTTGGAGGCATATCCTGTATACTGTCTTTTTGCGTCCCCATCGTCTAGCGGCCTAGGACGCCACCCTTTCAAGGTGGATATCGCGGGTTCGAATCCCGCTGGGGGCACCACAGAGAACCGTAGCGGATCAACGATTGTTCGTTGACCCGCTTTGTTTTTAGGTCTGCGGGCGCGCGTTTCTTGCCGGTATCGACTTGCGCGCCGGTTGGTTGCGCTCGCGTGACGCTGTGAAAACTCTTCTTTGGCCGACGGCTTTGCTCACGACATACGGCGTAAAACAAACATGTGCCGCGTAGCTAGCGCGGCAGCCGTCAACGAAGGGAGCATCAAAATGTACGAGGACATCATCACTGTGTCGACCGTAACGCTCCGACCCATGTGGGGCCAGAAGGAACAGAACCTCAACAGGATCTTGGGCTACATGAAGGCGGCAAAGAAGAAAGGCTCCGACCTCGTGGTGTTCCCCGAGATGGCGCTCACCGCCTACGATGACGAGGCCGAAAAGCCGCTCGAGGAAAAGATGCAGTACAAGCTCGCCGAGACCGTCCCGGGCCCCTCGACCAATAAGGTCGCCGAGCTTGCCAAGGAACTCGGCCTGTACGTGGTTATGGGCATGCCGATCAAGGATGCCCAGAAGCCCGACACCATCTACAACGGCCTCGCGATCTTCACGCCCGAGGGGCTGGCCGGCGACTACCACAAGATGCACCTGCCGGCGCCCGAGCCCAACTGGGCGACGCGCGGCGATAAGCCCTTCATCCTCGACACCCCGTGGGGCCCGATCGGTTGCGCCATCTGCTACGACACGTATTGCTTCCCTGAGCTCATGGACTACTACGTGGCCAAGGGCTGTCGCCTGTACATCAACTCGACGGCGCTCGCGCACTGCCACGGTAAGTGCCTGGGCGACGACACGCTGCGCGCGCAGTGCATCCGCGAGGGCATCTTCATCGTGTCGTCCAACCTCGGCGGCCCCGACAAGGACAACTACTTCTGGGGCGGTAGCTCCATCCTGGGTCCGTCCGCAAAGACCTGGGAGCCGCATTACTACGCCGGTATGCCCTTCACCGCGGAAGGCGCCGACGAGGAGGCCATGTACACCGCGACGATCGACCTTTCACTGGCCACGCGCTTCCTCTACAAGCACAACCCTGCGGTCGACGGCACCGATTGGCGACCCGAGAAGTACGTCGGTATGTTCCAGGACGTGCTTGCTGACGAGAACTACGGCAAGTAAGAGAGATTGGTCGGGTGTAGCGCCCTTCTTTCCACAAAACTGATCAGCATGAGTTTGTTTTCTTCCTCCGGACTCGCAAAAGCCCAGTTGGCGGGCCTCCGGTTTTTGAATACTTACTCATGCTGATCAGTTTTGCTGGAAAGAAGGACGAGCTGGGATAAAAGGGACGGGGGATTTTGTCCCAAACCATGGAGATAGAAGAAGGATCCTCCACAACTTTGGGACAAAATCCCCCGTCCCTTTTTGTCCCAAGGGTTACCGTTCGGCGAGAAAAACATGCCGTTCGGCCGTTGTGCTAGAAACGGTAGCGCCAGAGTGCCAAAATCTGAACTCGAAAAAGAAATGAGGAAGGTTACCGAGTCCCTCGGACGTGGGCCTAACCAAAGTCTGTTGGTGTCGCTATGCTAATGGCGTGTACACCAAGTCTTGGTTGGGCTTGATTTATGAAGGGACAAGTAATATGGGCTTCTTTTCTCGTTTGATGGGCGGCGCTCGCGAGCGGGCGGACAAGGCCTCCGAGTTCGAAATCCTCGCCCCCGTTTCCGGCGAACTTGTTCCCCTGGAGAAAACCGCAGATCCCGTTTTTAGTGGCCGAGCCATGGGCGACGGCGTTGCCGTGGACCCCGACGGCGAGACCATCCTCGCTCCCGTTTCCGGCACGGTCGCCGCGCTTTTCCCAACCGGCCACGCCTTCGCCATCTCGTCCGACAATAGCTCCGCCCAGGTCATGGTGCACATCGGCATCGACACCGTGAAGCTTAACGGCGAGGGTTTCCAGGCGCTCGTCGCCCAGGGCGACCACGTCGATGCGGGCCAGCCGGTCGTCAAGATCGACCTTTCGGCCATCCGCGCCGCCGGCTTCGACCCCACGGTCTTCGTAGTCGCGTGCGAGCGTGCTGAGGGCTCCGCGCTGCGCGAGCGCGCCGCCGGCCCCGTTGCCGCCAAAGAACCCGTCAGCTGGCTTTCCGAGTAGACCCTCGCGGAGACCGCTATGGTAATCAAGCGCGTTTTCAACAATAACGTCGCGATGGTCACTTCCGACGACGGCGCCGAGCTTATCGTGATCGGCAGGGGCCTGTGCTTTGGCCGCCACGCCGGCGACGTCGTCGACTCCTCCTCCGTCGAGAAGACCTACGCCTTGTGCGAGTCCACGGCCAACGACGCCCGTGCCCTCGATCGGCTGTCCAGCTTGATCGAGACCATTCCCGTCATCAACCTGGCGATTTCCGAGGACATCGTCGAGATGCTGCGCGAAGAGCTTGACGTGAACGTCGACGACGCGATTCTCATCGCGCTCGCCGACCACATCACCCTCGCCCTTGACCGCGAGCGCAAGGGCGTCCCCTGCGACAACCCGCTGCTCCTCGAGATCCAGCAGTTCTACCGCAAGGAGTACGGGCTCGCCGGCCGCGCGCTCCAGATCATCAAGGATTACCTGGGCATTCAGATGAGCGACGAGGAGCGGGGCTTCATCACCCTGCACATCGTGAACGCCACCATGCCGCAGCGCGCCGACCGTCTCATCGTCTCGGTCCAGCTCGTGCGCGACGTCCTTACCATCGTCTCCGACCGCTATACAACGACCCTCGACGACACGTCGCTGCCCTACGAGCGCTTCGTCCGCCACCTGCAGTTCTTTGCGCAGCGTGCGCTCGACCCCAAGGCCGGCCAGGCGCAGGACGACGTGCTCTTCTTGATAGAGCGAAACAACTATCCGAAGGCTTTCTCGTGCTCGGAGGCTATAGCCGATCACTTGCTCGCCTCCTATGGCGTGAGCGTGACCGATGCCGAGAAGAGCTATCTCGCATATCACATTGTTAACTTGCTTGGGGAACCCGGGCCCCGGGCATAGCGTGCCCGCTCATAGGTTTCAAAGGTGGGGCCGCAGGCCTTGCCGTGGGCACTTCTAGCTTTTTCACAGGCTCTACCAAAGGAAAGAAAGAAGGAAGGAAGGGAGTAAACGCCATGACCACAGAAAAGAAAAAGCCCAACTTCAAAGGCGCCTTGGAGGTGTTCGCGAAGTCGATCGTCCAGCCGATGATGTACCTGTCGGTTGCCGGCATCCTGCTCATCGTGGGCATCATCCTTACCAACAAGACCATCTGCACGATGATCCCCGTGCTCGGCTCCGGCCCGTTCCAGCTCGTGGGCGCCGTCGTCTACCAGTCCCTGATGTTCATCATCAACAACCTCTCGATCATCTTCTGCGTGGGTATCGCCGGCGCAATGGCAAAGAAGAACAAGGGCCACGCCTCCCTCATCGCCCTGATGTCCTTCTTCCTGTTCCTCGAGGCCAACAACATCGTGCTCAGCGCCACCGGCTCCCTCGCCGAGGCGGGCGGCATGCTCGGCCTCGTCGGCACCGGCCAGACCACCGTCATGGGCATCCAGGTGCTCGATACCGGCGTCTTCGGCGGCATCATCCTCGGCTGCATCACCGGCGCCATCTTCAACAAGTTCTCCAACAAGCAGTTCCCCATCGCGCTTTCGATGTTCTCGGGCGTCCGCTTCCCGTTTTTGATCATGATCCTCATCTCCTGGGTCATGGGCGCGGGCTTCTGCATCGTCTGGCCTCCCGTCCAGGGAGCCATCTCCTCCCTTGCCGGCGTCATCAAGGAGTCGGGCAACATCGGCCTGTTCATCTACGGCATGCTCAACAAGCTGCTCGTTCCCACCGGCCTGCACCACCTCGTCTACACCCCGTTCCAGTTCTCTGACGTGGGCGGCACCCTTGCCATGGGCGATCAGATCATCGCCGGCGCCTACCCGATCCGTGTTGCCGAGATGGCGATGACCGGCCAGCCCTTCTCCGACAGCACCTACTTCAACAGCTACACCTTCAACAACCTCTGGCCCTACATCGGCATCGGCCTCGCCTTCATCACCACCGCGTACAAGGAGAACAAGGAGAAGACCAAGGCGGTCATCATCCCGCTGATCATCACCGCCGTGCTCTCCTGCGTCACCGAGCCCATGGACTTCCTCTTTGTCTTCTCGGCTCCCGTGCTCTTCGTGATTCACTCCGTCCTCTCCGGCGCCTTTGTGGTTCTGCTCAAGGTCCTCTCTGTCCCTGCCTCGACCGCCGGCGGCATCATCAACATCGTCGTCTCCAACCTGGTCCTCGGCGTGGAGAAGACCAACTGGCCGGTGATGCTCGTCCTCGGAGTCATCGACGCCGCCCTGTACTTCTTCCTCTTTACCGTGCTTATCAAGAAGCTCAACCTCCACACCCCTGGTCGTGAGGAGGCCTCCGAGCTCGCCGAGTCTGTGGCTGAGGGCGAGGCTGCGGCTTCCGTCGCCGTCAAGCAGGGCGCCGTCTCCGCCGCGCCCGCGGAAGGCGTGGACGCAGGCATCGCCGACCTGGTCGCCGGCCTCGGCGGCAAGGACAACATCGAGGAGCTCGAGAACTGCTTCACGCGCCTTCGCGTGAACGTCAAGGACCCGAGCCTCGTCGACGAGACCCTGATCAACCACGTGCCCAACAGCGGAATCAACCGCAGCGGCAATGACATTCAGATCATCTTCGGCATGAAGGTCGCCGAGATGCGCGACAAGGTCGAAAACGCAATCGAGAAGGAGCAGTAGGAAATGATCATTACTCTGTGCGGCGGCGGGTCCACCTTTACCCCCGGCATCGTCAAGTCCATCGCCCTTCGCAAGGACGAGCTCGAGGTAGACGAGATTCGCCTTTACGACATCAACGAGGAGCGCCAGCGCAAGGTCGGCGTGCTGGTCGACTGGATCTTGCACGAGGACCTCGGCCTGGACATCAAGCTCACGGTGACCACCGACAAGGCGACCGCCTTCACCGACGCGAGCTTCGTGTTCGCCCAGATGCGCGTGGGCGGCTACGCGATGCGCGAGCAGGACGAGAAGATCCCGCTGCGTCACGGCTGCGTCGGCCAGGAGACCTGCGGTTGCGGCGGCCTCGCCTACGGCATGCGCACCATCTTCCCCATGGTCGAGCTCATCGACGACGTCGAGAAGTACGCAAAGAAGGACTACTGGATCCTCAACTACTCCAACCCCGCGGCCATCGTGTCCGAGGGCTGCCGCGTGCTGCGCCCGAATGCCCGCATCATCAACATCTGCGACATGCCCATCGCCATCATCGACGTGGTCTGCGCCGCGCTCGACATCGACAAGAAGGACGTCGAGTACGACTACTTCGGCCTCAACCACTTCGGCTGGTTCACCTCGATCCGCCACAAGGGCGAAGAAGTGCTGCCGCAGCTGCGCGAGTACATCAAGGAGCACCAGATCCTGCTTCCGGACTCCTACCTCAAGGGCATGGGCTCGCTCATGGCAAAGAAGCCCGAGGAGACCGCCGACGAGCACCCCGAGCAGAACCGCCACACCAAGGGCAGCTGGTACTACGTCTGGAAGGGCGAGTACGAGATCATGGAGTGCTTCCCGGAGTACCTGCCCAACACGTACCTGAACTACTACCTGCAGCAGAAGGAGTTCGTCGAGCACTCCAACCCCGAGCGCACCCG
>NZ_DAWEMK010000008.1:0-3092 GCF_052362415.1 Paratractidigestivibacter sp.
GTGCCGAGGCCGGGCTGGTCGACCAGGAAGGCGATAGCGGTGAGGATGCCGCCGCCGATGACGAACGGCAGCATGTGCGAGACGCCGTTCATCAGGTGCTTATAGATGGTGTGCCAAGCGGAGTCGCCCTCGGCGGCAGCCGCGGCGCCGGACTCAGAGCCCTTGCCCTCCTGGACGGGCGCCTCGCCGTTCAGGATGATGTTGATGAGCTTCTCGGGGTCGTTGATGCCCGCGGAGACGTTCGTGGAATAGACCGGCTTGCCGTCGAAGCGCGAGAGATCGACGTTCTTGTCCGCGGCGATGACGATGCCCTTGCAGTGGGCGATCTCGTCGGCGGTCAGGATGTTCTTGGCGCCCGCGGAACCCTGGGTCTCGGCCTTGAGCTTGATGCCCATCTCGGCGGCCTTCTTCTCGAGGTTCTCGGCGGCCATGTAGGTGTGGGCGATGCCGGTCGGGCACGCGGTGATGGCCAGGACCTCGGGCCACTCGGAGTCGGAGGTCTTGGGCGCGGCGGCAGCCTCGGCCTTAGCGGCCTCGGCGGCGTTGCGGTCGGCCTCGGCGGCGTCGATGGCGGCGAGGAACTCCTCGGGGGTCTTGGCGGCGCGGAGCTTGGCGGCGAAGTCCTCGTGCATGAGGAGGGCCGAGAGCTTGGCGAGCATCTCGAGGTGGACGTCGTTCTCGCCCTCGGGCGCGGCGATGGCGAAGACAAGGTCGCAGGGGGCGTCGTCGGGGGCGTTCCAGTCGACGCCGCCGGGGATGGTCATCGCGGCGAGGCCGGCCTTGGCCACCGCGGCGACCTTGGCGTGCGGAATCGCGATGCCGTCGCCCACGGCGGTCGAGAACTCCGCCTCACGGGCGAGGACACCCGCCTTGTAGCCGTCGGCGTCGGACACGTTGCCGGCGGCGACCTGAAGGGCGACGAGCTGATCGATGGCGTCCGCCTGGCTTGCGGCGGTCGCCCCGACCTTGACGCTCTGCGCGCTCAATAGATCAGTGATCTTCATTCGAGCTCCTTTCTGTGGAACTGCTTACACACGTTGCTTCGCGGGCGAGAAGCGCTCGCCCGCACGGCTCGCCTACTGCGCGCGGGCCATCAATTCCTCGACCTCCGCGCGCGTGGCGAGGTGGTCGGAAAAAGCGCTTGCGGAGCCTGCGGAGAGGCCCATCTTGAAGGCGGTCTCGTAGGAGCCCGTCTCGAGGTAGCCGGCGATGAAGCCGGCGACGGAGGAGTCACCCGCGCCGACGGAGTTGACGACGGTGCCCTTGGCCGCGGGGCTCTTGTGCACGCCGCCGTCGGCGTCGACGAGGACGCCGCCCTCCCCCGCCATCGAGACGAGCACGTTAACGGCGCCCTTCTCCTGGAGCTGCTTGGCGTAGGGCACGACCTCGTCGCGGGTCTTGAGCTCGACGCCGAAGATGTCGCCGAGCTCGATGTTGTTGGGCTTGACGAGGAACGGCTTGTACGGGAGGACGCGGGTGAGCAGGTCGCGCTCGGCGTCGACGACGATGCGCACGCCGCGGCCGTCGAGGCGGGCCATGATGCGCTCGTACATGTCGCCGGGAAGGGTGTTCGGCACGGAGCCGGAGATCACGAGGATGTCTCCCTCGCCGAGGACGTCGAGCTTCGCGTAGAGCTCGGCGATGTTGTCCTCGGCGATGCGGGGGCCCTGGCCGTTGAGCTCGGTTTCCTCGTTGGACTTGATCTTCGCGTTGATGCGGGTGAAGCCCTCGTCGACGTGCACGAGGTCGTGGTCGATGCCGGAGGCCGCGAGCAGCGACTCGAGCGCGATGCCCGTGAAGCCGGCCGAGAAGCCGAGCGCGCGGGAGGCGTGACCGAGGTTGCCGAGGACGATGGACACGTTGATGCCCTTGCCGCCCGGCAGGATCTGCTCGTAACTCGTGCGGTTGATCACGCCGAGGCGCATGTCGTCGACGCGTACGATGTAGTCGAGCGAGGGGTTGAACGTGACGGTGTAGATCATAAGGAGCCTCCGCGACGTTGATGATGATTGCTATGGCTACTATTGCACGTTTTTGCTCGATTGTGAAGGAAAATTTGCAAAGTCGGGCATTCCGTTACGAGCGGCTTAAAGACATTGACAGACGGCTGTCGTTTATCTCTGTTTTGGAAGTTCTTGCTCGTTTGTTGACGAAAATGATGATTCGTCAGTCGGCGACCTCAACGTTCTCGAGCTCCGCGTACGCGCTGCCCTCGGGAAGCGCGCTCGTGATGATAGTCACGTCGGCGAAGTCGCCGAACGTGACGAGGCTCGTGCGGCCGAGCTTGCTCGCGTCGGCAAGCACGAAGCGGTGGATGGTCTGCCTCATCGAGAAGCGCTTGACCTCCGCCTCCGAGATGTCCGGCGTGGTGAAGCCGTCCTCGGGCGTGGCCCCGTTCGTGCCCCAGAAGCCCAGCGTGAAGTGGTAGCGGCTGATGGTGGCGTTGGCATCAGGCCCTACGAGGGCGCCCGTGGCGGACTTGAGCGAGCCGCCGAGCACGGTGACCTCAAAGCCGCGCGAGGCGAGCTTGAGGGCATGGCTCACGCAGTCGGTCGCATAGACGGCGCGCTTCTCGGTAAGCTCGTCGATGAGGGCGTCAACCGTGGAGCCGGCGTCCAGGTAGACGAAGTCCCGCGGGCCCACGAGCTGGGCGGCGCGGCGGGCGATGGCGCGCTTCTGAGCCGCGTGGAGGCCGGCGCGCTCCGCGACGGAGATGTCGCGCGTGACGCCCTCGCGGTCGAGCGCGATCGCGCCGCCGTGCACCTTGCACAATAGCCCGGCCTCGTCGAGCTTCTCGAGGTCTCGCCGGATGGTCGACTCGGAGATGCTGAGCGTTTCGGCGAGGTCGACGACGGAGGCGGAGCCGTCCCGGTTAACGATGTCGAGGATGCGCGCGTGTCGGTGGTCTGCGAGCATGCTAGTTCTTCTCCTCCTCCGGGTACACGACGCCCCAGGCGGCGCGTGCGTCGGTCATGATGCGCATGACGTCGGCGGCGTAACGGATGAGGGACGCGGCATGGGCGTCGCCCGCGGCGGCGCGCTCGAGGTCGGCCATCTCGTAGCAGAGCGCGTAGGCCTCCTCGCCGGCGTGG
>NZ_DAWEMK010000008.1:3102-4090 GCF_052362415.1 Paratractidigestivibacter sp.
CCGGCGTGGACCTCCTCCACGCGGCCGTCCTCGGTCCAGACGATGCGCGCGCGGTCGGCGCGCGGGTACTGGTCGACCTCGATGTAGCACTTGTCGAAGCTGATCACGGCGCGTTTCGGCTGCTTGGAGTGCATGGTCAGGCTGATGACGCCAAGCTGACCGGAGCCGTTGCGGCACACGAGGCCGCCGGCGACGTCGACGCCCGTCTCGCAGGTGTTGCCGAGGCTCGCGACCTCGGTCGGGGCGGAATCCATGAAGAGCCGCATGATGGAAAGCGCGTAGACGCCGATGTCGAGCATGGCGCCGCCCGCGAGGTCGCGGTTGTAGAAGCGTGTGCGCACGTCGTAGGGTTTATAGCTGCCGAAGCTCACCTGCGCGAGATTCATGCGCCCGAAGTTGCCCGCCTTCATGCGGGCAACGAGCTGCTGATAGAGGGGCATGTGCAGGATGGTCGTGGCGTCCATGAGGACGACGTGGTTGGCATCGGCGAGCGTGCGGGCCTCGTCGAGCTCGGCCGAGTTCAGAGTGATGGACTTCTCGCACAGCACGTGCTTGCCGGCGGCCAGGCAGGCGCGCAGGTAGCGGATGTGGGTGTTGTGCGGCGTCGTGACGTAGACGGCGTCGATGTCCGGGTCGGCGCAGAGCTCCTCGAGCGTCTGGTAGACGCGGGGCACGCCGTGGGCGGAGGCGAAGGCCTCGGCCTTCGCAAACGTGCGGTTCTGCACGCCCGCGAGCGAGCGGCCGGCGAGTGCGAGGGAGTCTGCCATCTGGTTGGCGATCACACCGCAGCCGATGACGGCCCAGCGGAGCTCGGGCGCCGTGAAGATGTCCGACGGGAAGGCCTTCCCCTGCGCGGAGGCGAACGCCGCCTTCGCGGCGGCCTCGGCGTCGAGCGGGGCGGCGGAGATTGGCGCGGGTGCGGCGGAATCGGGCACGGTCATGGGCTTCTCCTCACGTTTATACAAGAGCTGCTGCTGCAAGTATATAC
>NZ_DAWEMK010000008.1:4100-11541 GCF_052362415.1 Paratractidigestivibacter sp.
GCGCGGTATCTCTCACTTTCGAGCATTTCCGAGCAAAATGACGAAAAGGGACTGTCCCTTTTCGTCATCAGGCCTCGACGGCGGCCTTGAACCAGCTCGTGATGCTCGTGGGATGCGTGATGCCAGTGCCCGCGACGACGGCCCAGGCGCCCGCGTCGATGGCGGCCTTCGCGTCGGCCGGCGTGTGGACGTGGCCCTCGCAGATCACGGGGAAACCGGGGAACTCCTCGACTGCCTGGCGGAGGATCGGCAGGTCGGGACCATCGTCCATCGTGGTGTCGATAGCGGCCTTGTTGTGCGAGAGCGTGGTCGACACGAGGTCGCAACCGGCGGCGACGCCGCGGCGGATGTCCTCGATGGTCATGCAGTCGGCCATGATCAGCGTGTCGCAGCGCTCGCGCAGGGCGGCGACCGTCTCCTCGAAGGTGCGTCCATCGGGGCGCGGGCGGTCGGTGGCGTCGAGGGCGACGACGTCGGCGCCGGCGTTGACGCAGGCCACGGCGTGGCGCAGGGTCGGGGTGATATAGACGCCCTCGTGGCCTTCTTTCCACAGGCCGATGACAGGGACCTCGCAGCGGCCCTTAATTGCGGCGATGTCGGAGAGCCCTTGACAACGAATGGCCGCGGCGCCGCCGAGCTCGCAGGCGCGGGCCATCTGCGCCATGGTCTCGGGATGGCGCAGCGGCTCGCCCGGGTAGGCCTGCACGCTCACGATGAGCTTGCCCTTGAGCGACTGGATGATCGGATCGACTTCCATATGCAGATGCTCCTTCCGGAAATGACGAGAAGGGACTGTCCCTTTTCGTCATTCAGCGTAGGCAGACTTGACGATGTTCTCGGCGGCGCCGATAAGAGGCGCGTCCCCGCCGAGGTCGCCCGAGACGATGGGGGTCGAGGCGACAGGCGGCATGACGGCCTCGGACCAGCCGGCGGCCATCGCATCGTGCCAGGCGGGGCCGCACTGCGCGACGGAGCCGGAAAGGATGATGCACTCGGGGTCGAGCATGTTGGAGAGGCTGCCGAGGACCTCGCCGATGGCGTGGCCGCTGCGAGCCTCGGCCGCACGGGCGGCCTCGTCGCCGGCCGCGGCGCGCGCATCGATGACGGCGCCGTCGACAGGCTTGCCCTCGTCGTCGATGGGCTCGCCGCCGAGCTCAAGGTAACGCTCGATAATGCCAGGGCCGCAGGCGATCGTCTCCATGTGCCCCGTGGCGCCGCACTGGCACGGGATGCCGGCGGCGTCGCTGCAGCTCACGTGGCCGATGTGGCCCGCCTCGTTGTGGGCGCCGAGCATGATGCGGCCGCGCTCGACGAAGGCGCCGCCGATGCCCGTGCCCACCGCCACGACAAGACAGCTCTGCTTCCCCGCGCCGGCGCCCCAGCGCGCCTCGCCCAGAGCATGGGCATGGACGTCGTTGAGGACGCGCGCGGGCAGGCCGGTCGCCGCCGTGAGCTCCGCGCCCAGGTGGGTCCCGCCCCAGCCGGGCATCATGTCGTTCGCGTAGGTGACGTCGCCCGTGCGCGGGTCGATGACGCCGCCCGAGCTCACGCCGACGCCGGCGAGGCCCTCGGGGCCGCCGGCGAGCTCGATCACACGCTCGGCCATTCGGATGGCGTTGGCGAGGACGACCTCGCCGCCGCGCTTGGCCTCGGTCGGGATCTTGTCGAAGAACTCGACGGAGGGCTTCTTTGCGTCCTCGAGGGTCACGAGGGCGGAGGCGATCTTCGTCCCGCCGATGTCGATGGCCACTACTTTCTGCGCGCCCATGGTTACCTCCACATCAAGGTTCGAATGATAAAAAGGGACTGTCCCTTTTCGTCACTTAAGAAGGCCGTTGGCGGCGAGGACGTTGCGGATGGCCTCGACGTTGGCGCCGGTCATGGCCTTGACGGGGCGCGGCATGGTCGGCGAGTCGAAGATGCCCATGAGGTTGAGGGCGGTCTTGAAGGCGCCGACACCGCCCGCATAGCCCTGCACGCCCGAGGTGACATCCCAGATGTGGGAGATCTCGTTCAGGCGGTCCTGCTCCTTCTTTACCGTGGCCCAGTCGCCGGCCTGTGCGGCCTTCCACATGCGGACGTAGCCGTAGGGCTCGACGTTGGCGAGGCCCGGGACGGAACCGTCGGCGCCACCGAGGTAGGCGCCGTCGACGACGACCTCGTGGCCGGTGAGGATGGTCATCGGGTGGCCGTTCTTCTCGTTTTCCTGGACGAGATAGCGGAAGCTGATGTCGTCGCCGGAGGAGTCCTTGACGCCGGCGAGCACGCCCTCGGCGCCAAGCTTGGCCAGGAGCTTCCAGGGGAGCTTGGTGTGGACGCACACGGGGATGTCATAGGCAAAGATGGGCAGGCCGAGCTCGTCGTGGAGGATGCGGAAGTGCTCCTCGACCTCGGTCATGCCCTGCAGAGCGTAGAACGGGCAGGTGGCCACGAGGGCGTCGACGCCGAGCGCCTGGGCGCGCTTGCCCTGGGCGACCATGCGCTCGGTCTCGGTGTCGATGATGCCCGCGAGCACGGGGACGCGGTGGTCGACGATGCGCACGGCCTCGCGCAGGATCTGGTCGCGGCGCTCGTCGGTCGAGAAGACGACCTCGCCCGAGGACCCGAGGAAGAAGAGCCCGTCCACGCCGGCGTCGATCATGTAGTTGATCAGGCGCTCGAAGGAAGGGACGTCGAGCTCGTGGTCGGGGGTGTCGGGGACGACGACGGGAGGGACGACGCCGCGGATCTGGAACGTATCTGCCATTGTGGTTGCCTTTCTGCTTCGGGGCGGGGCCTTCTCCCCCGCCGGGCCAGGTGCCCATTCGATTTTGAGCCGCCATGCGCGACGTCGAGCTCACCGCTCCTCGACGCGCATGAAGGAAAGAAGCCTGTTCTCGTAGTCGTTCAGGCGCTCATGGCCGTACTTGGGGTAAACGGCCAGGCGCTTTGCGCACGCAGCGCGATTGTACGCCGCGTACTGGGTCAGGGGGACCGCGACCTCATCCATGAGGCAGATGCCGTCGAGGAGCTCGCAGCCCGCGGGAAGGATCGCCGAAAAGTTCTCCGCGTCGGCGAAGCCGAGCGCGCCGAAGAACGGCGCCGTCCGCTCGGCCAGGGGGTCCTCCTCGCGGAAGTGGCGGGTAACGCCCTCGTAGGCGAGTCCGGCGGCCCCCTGCTCCCAGGCCCCGCGGACATCCGAGGGCATGACGTTGACGACGGCGCACCTGCCGACGCCGCCCGCGAGCGCAGCGGCGGCGAGCGCGAAGAGCCCGCCGAAGCCCTCGCCGTGGGTCATCAGCCGAGAGGGGTCGACCTCAGGAAGCGCCGCCGCCACGCCCGCGGCGACCAACGCATCGTCGATCAGCTGAGCCGCAGCCATGCCATCGGGGCCTTCTTGCCAGCCGGCCGTGAGGTCGCGCGACCAGCAGCGATACTCGGGGTGCACCACCGCGTAGCCCGCGGCGACGTAGCGCGAGAGCTGGAACCAGCCGCGCGCGCCGCGGTCGAGGTCGTGCCACACGAGGATGCAGGGGTGCGGGCCGGGCGCCTTGGGCAGGATCGCGCGGGCATGGAGCGCGGCGCCGTCCGTCGCCGTGAACGCAAGGCGCCGGTAGACGGCCTGCGGGGTCTCGATGCCGACGTCCTCGCGGGCCGGCACCTGCGCAGAGGCTACGTCGGCCGCCCGCCCCGCGCGGGCGCGCCAGTAGGCCTCGAAGCCCTCGGGCGCAAGGTCGGCGCCGCGGTACGCCTCCCCCGCGGCGATGAGCTCGGAGACTCCCATCACAAATCGACCTCCCCCTGGTAGAAGCGAATGATCTCGTCGTCGAAGGCCTGGATCTCCTCATGCCCGAAGTCGGGGTAGAGAAGGTGCTTCTTTGGGCAGGTCAGCGCGTTGTAGACGGCGAACTGGGTCTCCGGCGGGCAAACGACATCAGCGAGCCCCGTGCCGAAGAGCACCGGACAGCGCACGAGATGCGCGAACGAGAGCGCATCGACGTAGCCGAGCGTGCCGAACCACTCGTCCGCGCGCTCTCCGTCCGCGTCGAACCAGCGCGAGTAGTAGCGGATGCCGTCGTAGGCGATCTGGTCGGCGCCGAGCTCCCACACCTCGCGGAAGTCCGAGAGGAACGGGTAGAGGATCGACGCGCGCGCGACCAGGTCGGGGTTGAGCGCGCAGCACGCGATGCCCATGCCGCCGCCCTGGGAGCCGCCGTTGACATAGACGCGGCCGAGGTCGATGCCCGCGAGCTCGCGCGCGATGCGGCAGAGGATGCGCTGGTCCTGGTAGAGCCGGACATAGTAAAGGTTCTCCGGCCCGCCGTCGACGCCCGCGATGAGGTGGCCCGAGACCGTCGTGCCCTTGAAGCCGCCGATGTCCTCGGAGCGGCCGCCCTGCCCGGGGTTGTCCATCGAGAGGACCGCGCAGCCGATGCCGGGCCAGGAGGACTGCTCCGCCCAGGAGCGGGTGCAGCCGGGGTACCCATGGAACTGCAGGACCAGCGGCACGGGGCCGCTGCCCGGGACCTTGGGCATAGCGTACTTGGCGTAGACGCGCGCGCCGCCCATACCGGTGAAGTAGAGGTCGAAGTACGCGCAGGACCCGAGCTCGGGAACCTGGTCGGACGGGAGGATCTCGTAGTCAAGCGGGACCGCGTCGGCCTCCGCCATGCGCGCGGCCCAGAACTCGTCGAAGTCCGCGGGGATGGGGTTCTTGCCACGGCACGCCTCGAGCTCAGCCAGCCTTTGGGCCGAGAATGGCACGTTCATACCCCCTTCGGTTGAGGTTCCAGCACAAAAGGGCGCGCCTGCGCGAGGCGGGCGCGCCCAACGCTCGGGTGAGCTACTGCCCGAGGTTCGGGTGGAGCAGCGAGGGCGCGGCGGCGAGGAGCGTCTTTGTGTACGCGTCCGTCGGGTGCTCGAAGACCTCCTTGGCGGGGCCCTGCTCCATGATCTGGCCGTGGTTCATGACCACGATGCGGTCGGAGATGTAGCGCTCCGTCTGCATATCGTGGCTGATGAAGACCATGGCCAGGCCGAGCTCGTGCTTGAGGTCCGTGAGCAGGTTGAGGATCTGCGCGCGGACCGAGACGTCGAGGGCCGAGGTAGGCTCATCGGCGATGATCACGTCGGGCTGCAGCGAGAGGGCGCGCGCGATGGCGACGCGCTGGCGCTGGCCGCCGGAAAGCTGGCCGGGCAGCGCGTACATCGCCGAGGTCGGCAGGCCGACGAGGCCGAAGAGCTCGCGGATGCGCTCCTCCCGCTCGTCGTCCGTTCCCACGTTGTGGACGATCAACGGGTCGAGCAGCTGGTCATGGACGGCCATACGGGGGTTCAGCGCCGTCGCCGGGTTCTGGAAGACGACCGAGACCACGCGGCCAATCTTCTTTCTGAGCTCGGCCGTGCGCTTGGTCACGTCCTCGCCCTTGAAGTAGACCTTGCCGGAGGTCGGCGACTGGAGGCCGCACATGACGTTGGCGGTCGTCGATTTGCCGCAGCCGGACTCGCCGACCAGGCCGATGGTCTCGCCCGGCATGAGCTTGAG
Organism: Paratractidigestivibacter sp.; assembly: GCF_052362415.1. Classification (NCBI taxonomy): domain Bacteria; kingdom Bacillati; phylum Actinomycetota; class Coriobacteriia; order Coriobacteriales; family Atopobiaceae; genus Paratractidigestivibacter; species Paratractidigestivibacter sp. The sequence continues at coordinate 9,625 of NZ_DAWEMK010000008.1, forward strand.
CGTGAGGCCGTTGACGGCGTGGACGAGGTTGGGATGTAGAAGCGATCCCGTGCGCGTCTTGAACGTGACCGAGATGTTGTCCAGGAAGATGATGGGCTCCTGGGTGTTCTGGTCTGCCATCTACCTCACCTCCAGGCGAGACTTGAGGCCTGCCTTGGCAAGCTCCGCGTCGGGGATCTCCGCGACGAAGTGGTGGTCGGCGCCCGGGACGGGCTTGAGGACGGGCTTGACGTCGAGGCCCACGTCCGGGTGGCTCGAGCGCGGCGCGAAGCGGTCGCCCGCCGGGAAGTCCGCGGGACTCGGGACGGAGCCCGGCACCTGGTGCAGGCGGCTGCCGTCGTGCGCCTCAATGGAGAGGACAGAGCCGAGCAAGCCCTGGGTGTACTCGTGGACCGGGTTGGTGAGAAGCTCCTTGGTGGGCGCGCTCTCGACGACCTGACCGGCGTACATGACGGTGATCTCGGAGGCGACCTCGGCCACGAGCGCGAGGTCGTGGGACACGAAGATCATGGCGAAGCCGAGCTTCTTCTGCAGGTCGTTCAGGAGCTTGATGACCTGCTTCTGGACGGTGACGTCGAGGGCCGTGGTGGGCTCGTCGCAGATGACGAGCGACGGGTCGCGGGTCAGCGCCATGGCGATGACCACGCGCTGGCACTGGCCGCCGGACAGCTCGTGCGGATAGCTCTCGAGCGTGCGCTTGGGGTCGAGGCCGACGAGCTCGAGGAGCTCCTCGGCGCTGCGGGTGCCGCCGCGGCTCGTGAGCTGCTTCATCTGGGCCGAGATGAGCATCGAGGGGTTGAGGGCGGAAAGCGAGTCCTGGTAGACCATGGCGATCTCGGTGCCGAGGAGCTTGCGGTGCTCCTCGGAGCTGAGCTTGAGCAGGTCGGTACCCTTGTAGACGACCTCGCCGGTGATGCGCGCGGTGTCGGGCAGCAGGTTCATGATCGTCTTGGTCGTGATGGACTTGCCGCAGCCGGACTCGCCCACGAGGGCCATGCACTGGCCGGGGCGGACGTCGAAGCTCACGTTGTCGACGACGTTGACGTCGCCGTGGCGCGGGAAGCCGATAGAGAGGTTCTTGACCTCGAGCAGCGGCGTGACGGAGTAGTCCGGGGCGCGGCGGTCGGTGCGGGCGAGCTCGACCTCGCGCAGCGCGGAGAGGCGTCCGGCGAGGCTTGCGGCCTGCTGCTTGTAGGCACGGACGGGGTCGGCGACGAGGAGGTCGGCCTCGCGGCGGCTCTCGGAGTTCTCGGCGCTCACCGGGGCGTTGGGCGCGGAGGCCATGGCGTCGGTGATGCCCTCGGAGAGGATGTTCAGGGCGAGGCAGGTGAGCATGATCGCGATACCCGGGTAGAGCGCCTGCCACCAGCGGCCGGAGAGCACGCCGGCGCGGGCGTCGGCGAGGATGTTGCCCCAGGTCGGGGTGGGCTCGGCGATGCCCGCCGAGAGGAACGTCAAGGACGCCTCGAAGATGATGGCGTCGGCGACGAGCGTGACGGTGAAGACCATGATGGGCGCGGCGCAGTTGCGCAGCACGTGCTTCATCAGGATCCACGGCGCGCGGGCGCCCGAGACGATGACGGCGCGCACGTAGTCCTCGCCGTACTCGCTCACGATGTTCGCGCGGACGATGCGGGCGATCTGCGGCATGTACATGAAGCCGATCGAGAAGATGATGGCAGGCACGGACTTGCCGAGGATGGTGACGAGGACGGCCGCCAGGGCGATGCCCGGGACGGACATGATCACGTCGAGGACGCGCATGATGACCTCGGAGACCCACTTGCGGGTGACCGCGGCGAGCGCTCCGACGATGGAGCCGGTGACGAGGGCAAACAGCACGGAGCCGAAGCCGATGACGAGCGAGATCCTGCCGCCGTAGAGGATGCGCGAGAGGATGTCTCGGCCCTTGTCGTC
>NZ_DAWEMK010000008.1:11551-28465 GCF_052362415.1 Paratractidigestivibacter sp.
CGGTGCCGAACATGTGCAGGGCGTCGGGAGCCTGGCGCGCGGTCCCGATGGCGAGCGGGTCATAGGGCGCGAGGACGGGCGCGAGGACCGAGACGAGCACGACGGCCAGCAGCAGCACGAGCGCGACCTTGGAGGAGGTCTTCATGTTCTTCAGGCCCGAGAGCTTCAGGCCCTTAGACTTCGCCATCCCCTCGAGCTTCTGGGCGTCTTCTTTCCTTTGGGTCAGCATGGCTAGACGCTCCTAATCCTGGGGTTGATGAGCAGATACAGCATGTCGACCACGATGTTGATGATGATGAAGGAGAACGCGACGACGATGACGACGCCCATGATCAGGTTAGGCTCGTTGCCGGCAACGCCGTCGAGGATCGCCATGCCCATGCCGGGCAGGTTGAAGATGACCTCGATGACGACGGCGCCGCCCATGAGGTAGCCGATCTTCATGCCGAGGGTGGTGACGGGCGTGATGAGGGCATTGCGCAGCACGTTGCGGGCGATGATGACCTTCTGCGGAAGGCCGGAGCCCTTGGCGGTCTGCACGTAGTCCTTGTCGAGCTCCTCGACCATGGCGGTGCGGACGATGCGCGTCATCTGGCCGGTGAGCGGCACCGCGAGCGCGATGGCGGGCATGATCATGCGCGCCATGTAGCCGCCGAAGTTGGCGAGGGGGTCGGGCAGCGCGCCGGAGGCGGGCAAAAGGTGCATATAGGACGAGAACACGAGGATGAGCAGGACGGCCAGCCAGAACGACGGCGTGGCGAGCCCCGCGATGGAGAAGAAGCGAATGACCTGGTCAGGCCACTTGTCTCTGTACAGGGCGGCTATGATGCCCAGCAAGAACGACACGACCGCCCCTATGAGCAGGCCGAGGAAGGTGAGTTGCATGGTCACGGGCAGGGCCTTGGCCACGCGCTCGGCCACGGAGTTGCGGCGGGCGCTGTAGGTGCCGAGGTCGCCGTGGAGCAGATCGCCCATGTAGCGGACGTAGCGGACGGGCCAGGGGTCGTCCAGCCCGTACTCCTTGTGGTACTCCGCCACCTGCTCGGGGGTGGCGCTTTCTCCCAACGCGTTGTACGCCGGGTCGATCGGCGAGAACGACATCAGAAAGAAGATCAGGAAGGTCACGGCGAAGGCCATGATGGGAAGCGCGACCAGGCGCCTTCCGATGAGGCGCAGGAGATTGTTCACTTGGCCTCTCCCCTCTCTTTGCGGTCCGATGGGATTCACATGGAAGGCCCGAGCAACTGGCGGTCGCTCGGGCCCCCTTTCTTGTGTGCTCAGCTGGCCTGCGGCAGCTCGGGGCTGTTCCGGCAGGTACTGCGGAGCCGAGTCGCTACGCCTTGACGGTCGTGATGCCCGCGAGCTGGACGCCGGTGGTGCCGATGCCCTTGAAGGAGTCGCTCACCTTGACGCCATCGGGGTTCGCGCTCTCGCGCCAGGAGCCGGTCGGGGTGACGACCTGCAGCAGCGGGTAGAGGACGACGTTCTCGGCGAGGATGTCGAAGCACTGGTTCCAGAGATCCTGCTGGTCGGAGCCGGAGGCGCCCAGGGCGTCGTTCATGAGGCCGTTGAGCTTCTTCCACTCCTCGGAGGTGTTCCAGGCGCAGCGGGTCTTCATCCAGACGTTGTCGCCGAACCACCAGTTGAGCAGCAGGTCGGTGTCGCCGCCGAAGCAGGACGGGTCGCCGGGGGCGATGAGGATGTCCCAGGACTCGTCGGCCTGGTCGATGGCGGAGTAGGTCGCGGGCGACTTGTCGGAGGTGAGGGTCACCTTGAAGCCAAGGGCCTCGAGGTCCTGCTGGGCCTGAGTGCCCATGGCGACGACCTGAGCGTTGTCGGTGGTGCGCAGCACGAGGTCGCCGGGGGTGACGCCGGCCTCGGAGATCAGGCTCTTGGCCTTGTCGGCGTCATAGGTGTAGGTGACGGAGGCCTTGTGGTAGTTGGTGAAGGAGTCGGGCAGGTAGCTCGTAGCGATGGAGGCCATGCCCGAGAAGGCGTTGGAGACCATCTGGTCGGTGTTCAGGGCGTACATGATCGCCTGGCGGGCCTTGACGTTGTCCCACGGGGCCTTCTTGACGTTGAACATGATGAAACGGGTGCCGAAGCCCTTGACCTCGTCGATGGTGACGCCGGCGGCCTTGAGCTGGTCGATGGACTCGGGCGGCACGGACTCGGAGATGAGGGTGGAGCCCTCCTGCTCGGCGGTGGTGCGGGCGGTGGTGTCGGTCAGCGAGTCGATGCGCAGCTCGTTGTCCTTGGCCGCGAACTCGCCGTTGTAGTTCGGGTTGGGCTTGAGGACGACGTAGGTGTCGGACATCTCGTCGTACATCCAGGGGCCGGAGCCGACCGGCTTAGCCTTGGCGTCGTCGGCCGAGAGGGCAGCCGGCATGACCTTGATGATGGCCAGGCGCTCCTTGAGCAGCGAGAAGTTCGAGATGTTGCACTTGACGGTGACGGTGGAGTCGTCCTTCTTCTCGATCGAGTCGAACATGGTGAGGAACGAGACGTACATGCCGCCCTCGGCGGTGGCGCGCTTGAAGGAGTCGACGACATCGTCAGGGGTGACGTCGGTGCCGTCGGAGAACTTGGCGCCGGAGCGCAGCTTGACCTCGTAGGTGTTGTCGTCGACCTGGGTCGGGTCGCCGTCGGCGAGGCCGGAGACCACGGAGTAGTCGGTGAAGTCGATGTTGTAGAGACCCTCCATGACGTTCGCGTTGGCCGAGAGGCAGAACGCGGACGAGCAGTTGGCGGGGTCGTAGGAGGACGGCGAGTAGGCGGAGCCGACGGTCAGGGTGCCGCCGCCCTCGGTGCCGGCGGACGACGTGCCGGCGTTGGAGCCGGAGTCGCTCGTGGAGCCGCCGCCGCAGGCAGCGAGGCCGAGCGTCGCGGCGAGCGCGGAGCCGCCCAGGAACGCGCGGCGAGAAACGCTGGAGTTCACGATCTTGTTCATGTCTTCCTCTTCCTCTGGTGGTTTCCTCTTGCGGCCGCTTCCCCGCGGCCACCTTGTTGCCAGAGAGACTACCCGAGATTTCGCCAACGCAGGCCCGCAATCCCGCCCAACGGCATGTTGGGCACCGGCTAGCGGTTGTTTACAAAGGTGAGCGGCGCTGAGTTTCCCCGATCGGCGGGAATCGGGTTATCCGCGCGCATCTTCTCCACTGGTATCACGTTCTATGTGCCATTTATTTAACTGGTATCAATAAAGGGATACGTCTTGAGGAGTGGTTTGCGCATCTGAGTACCAGTTCCGCGCAAATGTTTACAACGTCAGTGTTTAGTTCATTACTTTATTGTAATGACGAAAAGGGACAGTCCCTTTTCGTCATTTTGCGACCAGATGATAAAAAGGGACTGTCCCTTTTCGTCATGCGAGCTCGTGGAGGGCTTGGTAAACGGCGTGGGCTACCTCGGCGGGGACGCCGGGGACGGCGGCGATCGCCTCCTCGTCGGCGGCGCGCAGGCGCTTGAGCGAGCCGAACTCGCGCATGAGCAGGCGCTTGCGCTTAGGACCGACGCCGGGGACGTCGTCGAGCACAGAGGCTGTCATCGCCTTGCCGCGCAGCTCGCGGTGGAAGGTAATGGCGAAGCGGTGGGACTCGTCGCGCACCTGCTTGATAAGGTAGAGCGAGGGCGAGCCGGAGGGCAGCACGACCGGGGTCTCGTCCCAGGGGACGAAGACCTCCTCGTCGGACTTCGCCAGGCCGCAGACCGGGATGTCGAGGCCGAGGGCGGCGAGCTGCTCCATAGCCGCCGTGAGCTGAGGCTTGCCGCCATCGACCACGAGAAGGTCCGGCCGGCTGCCGAAGCGCGCGTCCGCCATGCGTTCGGGCGCGTAACGGCGGCCGAGCACCTCGGACATGCTCACGAAGTCGTTGGCCTCGGTGAGCGGGGTCTGGATCTTGAAGCGGCGGTACTGGGACTTGTCCGGCCGGCCGTTGGTGAAGACGACCATCGACGCCACGGTAAAGTGCCCGTGGAGGGTCGAGATGTCGAAGCACTCGATGCGCATGGGCGGAGCGTCGAGGGCAAGGGCGCTCTCGAGCTGGAGCAGAGCTTTATTGGTCCGGTCGTCGGCGTAGCCGGTGCGCACCATGTAGCGCATGAGGGCGTGGCGCGCGTTGGCCTCGGCCATCTGGAGCAGGCGGCGCTTCTCGCCGCGCTGGGGAAGGTGGAGACGAACGTTGTGCCCGCGCTTCTGCGCGAGCCAGCCGGCGATGACGTCGGAGTCGGCGAGCGCGACCGAGAGGCAAACCTCGGAGGGGATGTCGGCGGTCTCGTCGTAGTAGCGCTTGACGAAGCCGGCCTGGAGCTCGTCCTCCCCCACGTCGGCGCCTTTGTCGAGGATGAACTCGACGGAGCGGACCGTGCGGCCCTCGCGCACGACGAAGACGCACGCGCAGCTGATGGTCTCCTCGCGGTAGAAGCCGATGAGGTCGAGGTCCACGTCAGACGAGAACATGACCTGCTGCTTGACGTCGAGGGCGTTGAGCCCCTGGAGGCGCGCCTTCAGACGGCCCGCGCGCTCGAAATCGAGGTCGGCAGCCGCCTCCTGCATCTGCTCGGTGAGCTCGCCGACGATGTGGCTCCTCTTTCCTTGGAGGAAATCCTCGACTTGGCGCACGTGGCGGGCGTACTCGACGGTGTCGATGGCCCCGCAGCAGGCGCCGGGCCCGCGGCCGACGTGGTAGTCGAAGCAGGGGCGGCACTTGCCGGCGAGCACGATGTTGGCGACGGCGGCCTGGTCGGGCTCGCGCTCGAGCAAGCGCCGGGCGCGCTTCCACTCGGCGCAGGTCGCGCTGCAGATGGGGACGAACTTGCGCAGGGTATCGATGGTCTCGCGCGCGGCCTTGGCATCGGTGTAGGGCCCGAAGTAGCGCGTGCCCTTGCGGTGCTTCTCGCGCGTGTACTTGATCGCGGGAAAAACATCCGACTCGGTGACGGCGATGTAGGGATAGGACTTGTCGTCCTTGAAGTCGACGTTGAAGTAGGGGTGGTACTGGGCGATGAGGTTGCGCTCGAGCACGAGCGCCTCGTACTCGGAGCCCACGACGACATAGTCGAAGGACTTGACCACCTGCATCATGAGGGGGATCTTCTGGCGGTCGTCGGTGAGGCCGACGTACTGCTTGAGCCGGGCGCGGAGGTTCTTCGCCTTGCCCACGTAGACGACGGTGCCGGAGGCGTCGCGCCACAGGTAGCAGCCGGGTTCGGTGGGCACGAGCGCGACCTGGTCGACGAGGGACGCCGCGCCGTCGAGCGCCGCCGTGACGTGCTCGCGCGCCGCCTTGCGGTCGCTCGCGTCCATGCGGTCCTGGTCGTCAGGCACCTCTTCGCCCTCCTGTCCTAGAAGAAGGCAGGCACCTCCACGCGCAAGGTGCCTGCCTGTGAGTTCCATCTGATTCTACCCGCGTAGGGCAGGAGCATCGGGACCAAGCCCCGCAAACGCCCTTAAACAGGGCTGCCGCCGCCGCAGAAGCCGTCGTCGTAGGTGACGCCGGTGATCACGACGCCGGAGCCGTAGCCGTTGGCGTGGATGACGTTGCCGCCGCCGATATAGATGGCCACGTGGTAGATCGTGCCGCCGGAGGCGTAGAAGACGAGGTCACCGGGAGAGAGCTGTGAGGTGGAGGACTTCAGGTTGCCCCTCGAGCAGACGATGCTGTACTGCTCGCGCGAGGAGTGCGGGATGGAGATCCCTGCGCAGCCGTAGGCGTAGCTGGTGAGGCCGGAGCAGTCCATAGCTACGCCCGGGTTGCAGGCGCCGTACGAGTACGGGACGCCGAGCTGGGTGCGCGCGGCGTTGATGATCGTCGATGCGGTGGAGCCGGAGACGCTGGAGCCGCCGCCGTTGGACGAGCCGCCGCCGTTGTTGGAGGACCCGCCGTTGTTGGAGGAGCCGGAATTGCCCGAGTTGGAGCTGGACGAGCTCGAGCCGTTGTTGGAGGAACCCGAGTTGCCGGAGTTGGCGTTGGACGCCCCGCCGTTGCTGGAGGAACCGGAGTCGCCGGACGAGGACTCGGCGGCCTTCTGCTGCTCGGCCGCGGCCGCGGCTGCGGCCTTCTCGGCCTCCTCCTGCTGGCGCTTGGCCTCGGCCTCGCGCTCGGACTGCAGGGCGGCCTGCAGCTCGCTGGAGAGCCCGCCGACATAGGACTGGGCATCGGAGCGGGCGGACTCGAGCGAGGCCTGCTCGTCCTGCTGCTGGGAAAGCAGGGTCGAGAGGCTGTCCTCCTCGCCGGCGAGCTCGTCCTTCTTTGCGTTGAGGTCGGCGACCAGGTCGTTGGTCTCCTTGATCTTCTCGGAGTTGGCCTCCGAGATCTTGTTCGCGTAGGTGATGTTGCTCACGAGCTGGGCGAAGTCCTTGGACTCCAGGACGAGCTCGAGCAGCGTGGTGTTGCCGCCTGCCTTGTAGTTGGTCGAGAGGTGCTCGGCGAGCCCCGCCTGGGCATCGGCGACCTTCTGCTGCTGCTCGGCGATCTGGGGCTTGAGCTCGTCGATGTGCGACTGGACCTCGTCCAGCTGCGCGGAGGTGTCCTCGCACTTGGCCCCGGCGATCTCGAGCTGCTTGGTAAGGTCGTCGAGCTTGGCCTTGGCATCGGAGAGCTGGCTCGAGAGCTCCTGGGAGGACGCGGCATAGGCGATGGTGGCAAGAGGAGCGCCCCCCGCCAGAAGGCCGGAGAGCGCAACGGCGCCGACGGCGCGAGCGACTCGGTGGGTACGGTTGATCTGCATATAGAACCTCGCGTTTGCGATTCAAGGCGTTTGCATTAATAGTTGCCATTCTAGCAAGCGGAGGAGCCGAGGCAAAGCGCCTACAGCTCCTCCATCTAGCTTTAGGGTCGCTCGAGGGTTTGCCCCGAGGGGGACCTGTGCGGTCGGCCAAACAGACCGGGCGGGCACGCGACTTGCAGCCCGGTTAGAACTTGCTGTGGAAGTTCACGCGGTTCAGGCGCGCGTACAGGCGCTGGGCCAGCGAGTCCTCGCTATTGAGCAGCGGGCTTTTGGCCACGCCGGCCTTGATGGACTCCTCGACCCCTTGCTTCAGGACGGGGTCGGTGACCTCCTTGCGCACGATGTCGTAGGGCGGCACGCAAAAGAGGAACGGGCGGTCGCAGGCGCGCTCAGCGGACGTGAGCGACTGGCGGGTGTCGTTGCCGCAGACGAACTTCTCGACGATGGGCTTGACGAAGGGGACGCCGGCGAGGGTCATGTAGTAGGTGTTGCGGCCGGGGCGCGCGTTGATCTCGAGGAAGCGGGGCTTGCCATCGGCGCCGTCCATGACGTCGAAGTTGCCGTAGCCCTCGTAGCCGACCTTCTTGCAGAAGCGCGCCGCGCAGTCCAGGAGATCGGGGCGGTCCTCGCCGAGGATGACGAGCGGGTTGCCGATGCCCTTGGCGCTGCGGTCCTGGACGAGCACGTGGCCGACGCGGCCGAGGGTCATCTCGCCGTGCTCGCAGAACACGGTGACGGAGTGGAGGGAGTCGTCGCGGACGGCCAAGCACTCCTGGACGAGCAGATACTTGCTGTAGCTCGTGCCCTTGACGTCAGAGATCAGCTTGCGCAGCTCGGCGGGCGAGTTGACCGTGTGGATCTTGCGCTTGCCCTCGAACTCGGCGTAGTGCCACTCGGCGCTGTTCGCCGGCTTGACGATCATGGGGTACTCGTGTCCGTCGATGACCTCGTCGGAGATCACGTCGATGCCGGGGATCGGGTCGAGGCCCTCGCCACAGGCAACGAGCCAGGTCTTCGGGTACGGGATGCCAAGCTCGGAACACAGGCCGTAGAACTTCTCCTTCATCGTGATGACGCTAAAGAGGGAGTAGTCGTTGTAGGGCACCGCGAAGCCGGCAGCGGTGAGCTCAGACTTGTTTTTGGAGAGGATCTCGGCGTACCAGTCGCCGCTCGCCACGAGCAGGGGCTTGCGCCCCTCGGCGCGGCACTCGGGCGCGATCGCCTCCTTGAGGTAGGCGAGAAGTTCCTCCTCGCGCTCGACGCCGTCCACGCAACGGTAGTCGTTCCATTTGCTGCGGCTCGTGAACTTGATGTCGTACTTGGCCAGCACGATCGAGTCGACCCCGTAGGTCTCGTGGAACTGACGGGTGTAGGAATACCCGAGGACGTCGGCGCCGAGGACGACGGGACGGAAGGTCTTTCCGATCTGGAGGTCTTGCGAGGTGGGCTGCATGGATGCGTGCGCTCCTTTGCTAGGGTTTAGCTAATGGTCGAGTATACGCCAGGGCATAGGTGCCCCGACGACGCGCCTCAGCGGCGCTTGAGCTTGCCGAGGATCCGGCCAAAGAAGGCCGCCTCGGGGATGTGCAGCGCCAGGGCGGCGCCGAAGGTCACGGCGACCGCGGGAACGCCTCCGCACACAAGGATGAGGAGTGCCCGAGGCAGCGTGAGCGCGCCCGCGTCGCCTCCCATGAGATGGAGGATCAGCGCGCCGACCGCGGCGCCGGCAAGGCCGAGCGCGAGCGAGCGGACGAGCGAGACGACGAAGCCGGTAAGGTCGATGCCCTCGACGGAGCGGCGGATGATGACGACCGAGATCACGTCGAGCACGACCATGTACAGCGCGCTTCCGAGCGAGACCGCATGGATGCCGAGCTGCGGCGTGAGCGTCACGGTGAAGGCGACCTGCACCAGGGAGGCGAGGATGTTGGCCACGGCGAAGCTCATCATATGGCGCATGGACGAGAACGCCTTCTGGAAAAACGTGGAGAGGCCGTAGAACGGCAGCGCGAGCGCGAGCGTCGAGAGATAGCTAGCGGTAAGGTCGGCGCTCTGGGCGTTGAACTGGCCGATGCGCATGAGCGACATCAGCAGGCGCGAGAAGACGATGAGGTAGAGCATGAAGGGCACGAGGACGAAGGCCACCTGGCGCATGCCGGACGAGACCTGCTCGGCGAACTTGGCGAGCTTGCCCTTGGCGAAGGAGTCGGACATCTCGGTAAAGAGGGCGACGGTGATGGGAACCGCGAGCACGGCGTAGGGCAGGGTGTACCACAGGCGCGCGTAGTACTGGATGGAGCTGCCGGACTCGGGGACGGCGACGAGCGCCATCGAGGTCATGACCGACGTGGTGACGAAGCCGCAGGCGGTGACCACGAGCGTGGGCACGCCGATGGAGAGGGTCTCCTTGATGGCGGGGTCGTGGATGTCCACGTGAAGCGTGAGGCGTACGCCGTGGCGGCGCAGGCTCGGGAGCTGCATGAGAATCTGCACGAGGACGCCGAGCGGGTTGCCGATGGCCAAGAGAAGGAAGGCGAGGCCAGGCTGCGAGCCGACGAGAAGCGCGTAGGCGATGAACGAAGACGTGCAGATGATGTTGTTGAAGATCGGGGCGGCGTTGCTCCAGAAATAGTCCCTCTCGGCGTTGAGGATGCCCGAGGCGATGCTCGAGAGGCAGTAGAGCACGACCTCGATGGCGAAGAACCGGAACAGCACGACCGCGTCGGTCATCGTCGACTGGTCGGTGCCCGCGGACTGCACCCAGATGAGCGGTTCGGCGAAGACCAGGCAGAGCACGAAGCCGACGCCGAGGACGATGAGCAGCAGCGAGAGCAGGTTCGAGATGTAGGCGTTGGCGCCCTTGCGGCCCAGACGCTGCTTGACGTCGAGGTAAACGGGCAGGAAGGCAGTGATGATCATACCGCCGATGACGAGCTCGTAGAGCTGGTTCGGCAGGTTGTTCGCGACCGTGTAGCAGCTGGAGAGCAGCGTCGTGCCGAGGGCGAACGCCTGGCCCCAGGTCCGCACGAAGCCGGTGATGCGGCTGAAGATGACGAGGACGCTCATCATCGCCGCGGAGCGGCCGACGTTGGCCTCCCCTTCCTCCGCCGCGTCGGTCTCTATGGCCTCTTCGGCCTCGTTCGCCGCGCCGGGCTCGCCCGTCACCTTGAAGTGCTTCGCCATTGCTCACCTTCCGAATCTAATTCAACAGTTGGTGAGTTTACGGCTATGCGCGCGCCGGCGGGCTTATTCCATAGGAAACGCCGAAAGCCCGCTGGTGCCGAGGGGCGGTGCGTCACGGACGCTAGTGCCGCCGCGCGTCCAGCTCGCCGGCGAGCTCGTCGAGGGTAACGCCGTAGCGCTCGAGGGTGACCATGAGGTGGTACACGAGGTCGCCCGCCTCGTAGCGGATGTGGTCATGGTCGTCGTCCTTGCAGGCCATGATGACCTCGCTCGCCTCCTCGGCGAGCTTCTTGAGCAGGGAGTCCTCCTTGCCCTGGAGGAGCTTAGCGGTATAGGACTGCTCGGGGGAAGCGTCCCGGCGCCTGTGGATGACCTCCGCCAGGCCCTCGAGGGTCTGCCCGATGTTGCCGTCCTGGACGTTCTTTGTCCTCTCGCCCATTGCGGGCCTCCTTTTTGGATTGGGTCGGTGGTGCGTCCCGCCGCTCGCGGAGCAGTCGTCGCGCCCGCCTACTCTTTGATCTCGCGGAAAAAGCAACTGCGGTGGCCGGTATGGCAGGCAGGCCCCGGGGAGTCGACGACGGCGACGAGCGTGTCCTCGTCGCAGTCGACGAGCAGATGCTTGACGTGCTGGATGTTTCCGCTGGTGGCGCCCTTGTTCCAGAGTTCCTGGCGACTGCGGCTCCAGAACCAGGTGGTGCCCGTCTTTATGGTGAGCGCCAGCGACTCAGCGTTCATCCACGCGACCATGAGCACCTCCCCCGTTTGCTCCTGCTGCACGACGCAAGGCACGAGGCCGGTGGCGTCGAACTTCACGTTCACCGCATCCGCCGAGACGGGCGCCGCGGCCTCACCGGCGTAGGTATAATCGGGCGCGTTGTGGGACATGCTTCCTCCTTCGGTCTGCGCGTCCCCACTTTAGCAGGGTGCAGCACCCGCTCTCGGAAGGGAGTCCGGCTTGAGCGAAGTTGTAACCGAGGGCCTCGGCCGCTTCGACGTGCTCGTGGCCGGCGGCGGCATCGCGGGCACGGTGGCCGCGCTTTCGGCGGCGGAGCAGGGGGCGAAGGTCGCGCTCGCCTGCTCAGGGCCTCTGTTTGGGGGCTCGAGCTTCTTTGCGGGGACCTGGGGCCTCGGCCTTGTGGGCCCGGTGCCCGGCGGGGAGACGGACTTCGAGCGGGCGATCCTCGAGGTCGGGCAAGGCATGGCGGGCCCCGCGCTCGTGCATGCGCTCGTCAGCGGCATCGAGCCGGGCATTGAGTGGCTGGAGGGGCTCGGGTGCCGCCCGCGCCGCGCCCGAGCGGCCACGGAGCGCGAGTTCATACCCTGCTTCGACCACGCGCAGCGCGACTGGCACGGCTTGGAGCGGGAGGCGTTCCGTGAGGCGATGGGTGCCGCGCTGGAGCGCTCCTGCGTAACAGCGTTCCCGCACATGGAGCTTTTGGCGCCCGGGACCTTCTTCGACCGGTCGCACGGGATCGTCTGCGGCATCGACGCCAAAAGCACCGTCCTCGCCACGGGCGGGTTCGGAGGGCTCTTTGAGCGGACGCTCACCACGCCGGAGAACCTCGGCGCGGCGCAGGCGATCGCGCTCGAGCAGGGTGCCTCCCTCGTGAACTGCGAGTTCATGCAGATCATGCCGGGGCTCGTGGCGCCGGTCCGCGACGTCGTGTTCAACGAGAAGACCTTCCGCTTCGCGCACGTCGATGGGGTGCCCGGCCCCGGGGCGACGGCGCTGCTCGATGCCCGCTCGTGTCACGGCCCCTTTACCGCGAGCCGGCCCGACCGCGAGGTCGACTTCGCCATCGCCGCCGCGGGAGACGGCGGGGCGCGCGTTACGTACCACCTGCCCGGGGAGCTGCCGGAGTTCATGCGGACCTACGCCGACTGGCTGCGGCGGGACCACGGCATCGAGCCCGGCGACGAGCTGCGGGTCGCGCATTACGCGCATGCGCACAACGGGGGCATCCTCATCGGCGCCGACGCGGCGGTCGAGGGCGCGCCGGGCATCTACGCCTGCGGAGAGTGCACGGGCGGCATGCACGGGGCGGACCGTATCGGCGGGCTCGCCAGCGCAAGCGCCCTCGTGTTCGGCCGCATCGCGGGTCGGGAAGCGGCATGGTGCGGCGCGGAGCGGCCGACCGCCGCCCGCCGGCCGCTGCGGGCGATGGCTTCGCCCCGCGCGGAGGCGGCGCTTACGGGCTTGAGGCGCACCATGAGCCGCGCGTGCATGGTCTTCCGCACCGAGGCGGGCCTGCGATCTGCGCTGGATTCCATTTACGGAGCGCGAGAGCGAATTTCTGCTGAGGCGGAGGGTTCCGACGACGCGCGGGCGATCGCGGCGACGCGTCGCTCCGAGCTCGCCCTTGAGGCCTCCGAGGCGCTCGTGTGCGCCATGCGGGCCCGCGCCGAGAGCCGCGGCGCCCATTACCGCGCCGACGTCCCCGGGCCGGATGCCGCGCAGGCGCGCCCGAACGCCCTGAGATTCTCCCCGGGGGCGGACCATGGAGAGGCTTCAGCGTTCGGCTCATTTGCCGCGGCGCCCGTTGCCCTCCCCTGACGCAGCCCGACTGGGCCCATCGCTAGGCGACGACCGTCGAGCTCCGATCGCCTGGCGGAGACCGCCGATCAGGCGCCCGCGGGGTCGGGGGAATCGGGCGATTCATGCCCCTCGAGCCGACCGACCTGCGGGCGGTTGAGCTTGTGCGCGACGACGAGGAGCACGATGCCGATCACCACGAGCGGCAGGCTGAGGCACTGTCCCATGGTGATCGGGCCCCAAAGGTAGCCGAGCTGCGCGTCAGGCACGCGGACGAACTCGATGAGGAAGCGGAAGACGCCGTAGAGCAGAAGGAACGTCCCCATGAAAGTGCCCTGTGGGCGCGGCGGGCGCCTGCGCGAGAGCGCCCAGAGCACGCAGAAGATCACGAGCCCCTCGAGCACGGCCTCATAGAGCTGCGACGGGTGGCGGAAGACCCCGCCGCCCGTCGGGAACGCGACCGCCCAGGGCAGGTCGCATTCCTTGCCCCACAGCTCGCCGTTGACGAAGTTCGCGCAGCGACCAAAGAAGAGCCCCCACGTCGCGCCGATGACGCCCAGGTCGCAGACGGTGGGGATGCTGATGCGATACTGGCGGCACACGATCGAGCCGCCGATGACGGCGCCCACGAGGCCGCCGTGGAAGCTCATCCCGCCGTCCCAGGTCGCGATGATCTCCGCAGGGTGCTCGAGGTAGTAACCCGCGCCATAGAACAGCACGTAGCCCAGGCGCGCGCCGATAATGATGCCGAAGGCGACGCCGATGACGATGCTCATCACGTCGTCCACGGTAAGGTCGAGCTCCCATCGCCTGGCCACGCGGTAGATCACAAAGCCCGCCACGATGAAGCCGGCGAGGTAGGCGAGGCCGTACCAGCGTACCGTCAGAGGCCCGAGCGTGAAGGCGATCGGGTTGAACGACTGGAAGATTTCGTTGAGGAACAAAGGAGCTCCTTGCCCTTCTTGCCCGCCGGGAACGGACGGCCGGATGACCGGATGAAGGCTAGAGAACGGCGGGCTGGACGCGCGTCACGCCGGGGACGTGCTCCATGAGGATGCGCTCGATGCCCTCGGACATGTCCATGCTCGAGAGCGGGCAGCCGGCACAGGCGCCCTGCATCTCGAGCGTGACGACGCCGTCGTCGTCCACGTCGATGAGCTCGACGTCGCCGCCGTCCGCCTGGAGGCTCTGGCGGATGATGTCGAGGGTTTCTTCCAAAAGCTGCTTGTCCACGGCCATGGTGGCTTCCTTTCGTTGTTGTTCGCGCGGGGTCTATCTTACCCAATGCTCCGGGGCGCTTGGCCGCCGCTACCCGATAGCGGTAAAGAGGTGGCCTGAGGTGGCGCCCTGCATGCGCGCGGCCGGCTTGCGACCGGCACGGGCGCACGCGACGGCGCGGGCAACGCGCTCCACGCTAAAGCGGGTCTGCTTGGCGTCGAGCAGGGTGCAGTCGGCGAGCAGGCGCGTGACGCCCGCCTCGATGAGCTCGCCCGCCTGCGGCGTCGCGTCGAGCGGATAGGCTGACCAGATGCGGCTGCGGCCGTTGACGTCGGTGCGCACGGGCAGGAGCTTGCCGTCGATATCCTTGAGCGAGAAGCGCCGCGTGCGCTGCGGGCACTTCCGGCAGTCGTGGACGCACTTGCCCGTGACCTGCAGGACGCAGTGCTCGCTCGTCATCGCTCGCTCGCGGCCGAGGACCATGAGGCCCACCGGGACCGACGACGAGCGCGCGAGCTCGCAGACCTGTTCGAGCGTGAGCTCGCCCGAGAGCCAGAACCCCGCGGCCCCGGCCTCCTCCAGGGCCTCGACGCAGCTCTGGTTGTGCACGGGGATGCACGAGCGGATCTCCGGGGCGGCACCGCGCTCGGCGGCGAGCGCGAGCTCCGATATGTTGCCCACGGCGACGGGGCCGCCAGCGGCGACCCAAGGGTCGAGCCGCGCGCGGTCGCCCTCGCGGCAGACCTCGTCCAGCCAAGGGATCACCCCTTCGGGCCAATCGCCCTCCGCGAGGTCATCTGCGGTCGCGTACACGCGCGCAGCGCCCGCCTCGATCGCCGCGCGGGCGCACGCGGGGTCGGCGACGAGCGCGCAGGCGCAGGGTTCCTCGCGGGCGGCCTGCGCCGGGTCGGCGATCCCGGCCGCGGCGCGGGCCTCCCCCACCCGGTAGGCCACCGCGCGCTCCGACGGGGCGGTCACCGTCGCGCCCTCACGTTCCGCGTACGGCGCGAGCAGCGCCTCCTCGAGCGCGCGCACCGCGGCGGCGCGCACCTTGTGCACCGCCGAGAAGCCCATGCCGAGCCCCTCGTCCATCTGGACGTCGTAGTCCACGGGTAGGAAGGGCCCGCCGCCCATGCGGCCCACGTGCTCGATGAGGTCCTCGCGCGTGACGGCCTTCGTGCGCGCCGCCTCCACGACGGCGCCCTCGGCCGAGGCCGTCGCCTCGCCGTCGGCGCACGCGAGCTCCACGCGGAACGGCTCGCCCAGGCGCGCGACGATGCGCACGCGGACGGGCCTCTTCCTCTGGATGTCGGAGCGGGAGACGCGCGCCGCCGCCTCGATGGCGGCCTGCGAGCGGATCACGCGCACGACCGCGCCCGCTTCGATGGGCCTGGGCGCCGTCGCCGTGATGACCTCGCCGGCCTCGGAGTCGCGCTCGGCCGTGACGGTGAGGAACTGCGTGGGGTCGCTCACCGGGCGGAGCTCGAGAAGGTCGCCCGCGCCCACGGGCTCCGACAGGTGGATGGTGACCTCGGCCCTGGTAAAGCGACGCATCCGCGTGCGCCCGCCGTTGCCGCCCCCGCGGCGCTCGAAGCTGTCCTCGAGCGCTCGGCTGCCCTCGACCTCGCCCACAACCTCGCCGCGGTTGTTCGAGCGCTCGTAGCTCATCATCTCGTTGCCGGACTCTCCGCGCAGGTAGGCATCGGTGAAGTCGCGGTTGAAGGCGCGCTTGAGGCGGCGGTGCACCGCGAGGTCGGCCTCGGGCGCGAGCGGCTCGTGCGCGATGCTCGCGTCGATGGCCTCACGGTAGGCGCCCACAACCTGGTAGACGTAGTCGGGGGCCTTCATACGGCCCTCGACCTTGAGCGAGCCCACGCCCGCCGCGATCATCTGGTCGATGTGGTCGACGGTGCAGTAATCCTTGGGGCACAGCGCCCGCGTGCCGCCCACGCCGCGCATGGTCTCGGCCATACCCGCGGTGGCCACGTCGGGGATGGGCACGAGGTCGCCCTTCTCGTCGACGAGCTCATAGGGCAGGCGGCACGGCTGGGCACATAGGCCGCGGTTGGCCGAGCGGCCTCCCGCGAGCGAGCTCATCATGCACACTCCGGAGTAGCAGAAGCACAGCGCGCCGTGGCCGAAGCACTCGAGCTCGACGCCCTCCTGCGCGATGCGCTCGATCTCGGGCAGCGAGAGCTCGCGCGAGAGCGTTACACGGTCAGCGCCGTGCTCGCGGCACCAGGCGACGCCGCGCGCGTCGTGGATGTTCGCTTGGGTCGAGACGTGCGTCTCGATCTGCGGCCACGTGCGGCGGACCTGCGTAAAGAGGCCCCAATCCTGGATGATGAAGGCGTCGGCTCCGAGCAGCCACGCGCGGCGCACGAGGCCGAGCACGCGCGGGATCTCGTCGGTCGCGACGGCGACGTTGACGGTGACGTAGACGCGCGCCCCGGCGAGGTGCGCGCGGCGGCACGCGTCGCCGAAGCTCGCGTCGTCGAAGTTCTTCGCGCTGCGGCGGGCGTTGAAGCTGTTGCCGAGACCGCAGTAGATGGCGTCGGCGCCCGCGGCGAGCGCGGCGTTAAAAGGCTCTGGGCCGCCCGCCGGCGCGAGCAGCTCGATGACGTTCTTGTGGGCCAAGACTAATCTCCCATCAGCCCGTGGTATCAAACCTGTTTACGATACCGCAGGTCCGGGGCGCCGGCGGGCGCGCGGGCGCGATTGCTCAGCATGTCCAAAAGGCGCGGGGCAAGAAGGGCGGCGCGCGACAGCGACGGGCGCCGGTGCGTCCTGCAGCGTCCCCTACAACACGCCCGTCGCCATGCCTAGGATGGCGAGGAGGAGCAGCGACCCCATCGACACGCCCGCGAATCGCGCGAGCTCCGCGATGAGGGGCCTGCGACCCATGGCCGGGAACCTCGAGCGCAGGTGCCGCTTATCCAGGAGGATGTAGCCGAGCCACACCGCGTTCGGGGGCAGCCACACGATGAACTCCAGGCACCTGAACCACAACGGGTAGACGACCGAGGACGCGGCGGGGATGAACGCGCAGTAGACGCCGGCGATGACGACGAGCGCGGTCCCGAGGAGCACGACCGCGTTCCACGCCCGGCCGAGCCATCGCGTCGCGCCCCGGCGCGAAGAAGGGCGCGGGGCGGCAGGCCGCTGCGGGTAGGGCTTCTTCGCAGTAGCCTTGGCCTGCAGCGCATTCGACGCTGAGCGGTCATCGGCCTCCCCCGCCGCGGCGCGGCGCA
>NZ_DAWEMK010000008.1:28475-38820 GCF_052362415.1 Paratractidigestivibacter sp.
CGGCGCACCGCGTCCGCGAGGTCCGCCGCGCTCGCGTAGCGGCCCTCGGGGTCGAAGCTCATCGCCCGCGCGACCACCTGCGCGAGCTCTGGCGGCACGCCAGGCCTCCGCGCGAGCGCCTCCGCCGCGCGGCCCGGCTCGGGGTCCTCGCCGGTCAGGCAGAAGTACAGCAGGGCGCCGAGCGCGTACACGTCGCTGCGAACGCTCGTCTGGCCGAAGCCGAACTGCTCGGGCGGCGCATAGCTCCGCGTCCCGAGCTTGAGCGTGTCCGAGTAGGCGCCCGGGCGCCACGCGCGGGCGATGCCTAGGTCGATGACCACGAAGGTACGGTCGATGCCTTCCTCGCCGCCCGCGACCATGACGTTGGACGGCTTGAGGTCGCGGTGGATGAGGGGCGCGCCCGTGCCCAAGCCCGCGTGGAGGCACCCCACCGCAGCGGCGACCTGGGCGATCGCATCCTGGGCGAGCTCAACGGAGGCTCCGGCGGCGCGCACGTAGTCCTCGAGGGTGCGTCCGGGGAGGCGCTCCATGAGGACCCGGGTCTTCTTTCCATCGTTCGAGCAGGCTGCGATGCGCGGGAGATTCGGCGACCTGAGGCCACACCGCTGTGCACGGAAGAGCAGGTCGTAGGCCGTTCCGAGGCCCGTGGTCGCGTCGATCTCCTTGTACACGAAAGGCCCGAGTTCGTCGCCGCCGCGCCCGCGGAAGGTCGCCGCCTCCGTCAGCTCGAAGTCGGAGCGCTTGAGCACCTCCAGCACGTGGAGGCTCCCCTCAGGCGCACAGGACCCGGCCGCGTCAGCCGCAGCCGGGTCCTCAACAGCGGAGCCCTCGGCGCCGACGCCCATCCTGCCAGCGACGGACTCGAGGTACGCCGAGAGCTCCGCATCAAAGTCCGCATCGTATGTCGCGTCGTCGCGTTCCATACGTTCGATACTAGCCTCTCTGGGGAGCGCCCGCGCCTAGCAGACGGTCTTCTCGCCGAAGCGATAGAGCTCCTCGTTCACCTTCTGGAGCGAGCAACCGCGGTCGATGCAGAAGATGATGATCGCGTCGCGCCGGTCCTTGCAGTTGAGCGCGCTCACGCCGGCCGCCGCGAGCGCGCGGTTGGTCTCGCGCAGCGTCAGCGCCATGGCGAAGGCGATCTGCAGGACCTTGTCCCTGCTGGGGTTTCGCGCGCCGGTGAAGATCTGATACCCGAACGTCTCGTTCAGGTCCGCCATGCGCACCACGTGGGCGCGCTCGAGGTCCTTCTCGGCGAGGAGCTGGTTCAGGTAATCGGAGAGCGAGACGGCCGGGAAGTCGTGGCTCGCCACGTAACCGTCGATGCTCGGCGCGTCGAGGAGCTCGGCCAGGAGCTCCTCGGTCAACTTCTTCGCCGCCATTCGTCCTCCTCCCCTGCCGGCTTCGCGCAGTGGCTCGCGTGTAACCCCATCTTAGGAAAGGGCCCAGCTCGCCGCAGCGGTCTTTGAGAGCATGTTGTCGAAGTAAAGCGCCTTGGAGAGCGCACCAGCAAAGTAGATGTTGCCGGAGACGGTCCCGCCCTTGGCGAGCGTGCCCGAGCTCAGGACGTCGGTCTCCTCGCTGTAGAACGCGGTGGACTGCTGGGCGCCGTTCGCGTCCTCGCACTTCCAGTCATAGATGTTATAGTCCGCGCCGTCTTCACCGTTGTTCACGTAGGTCACGTGGATGCCGGTCATCGCGGCGCCATCGTAGTTGGTCAGGCCCGTCTGGACGGAGTCAACCGTCACCGAGAGGCCGCTCGGCAGGTTGACCGTCGTGCCGATCGCGAGGTTCTCGGTGGAGTCCTCGGCTTTGTCGTCCTTCGCGGCGTCGGGCGCCGCGTCGCCCTTCGACGCGTCGGCGGGCTGCTCTTGCTGGGCAGATGAGTCCACGGGAGCGGTGGTCGTGGTCTTCTTGCCGCCCATGGACCCGATGACGCCTACCACAACCAGCACCACGATGACGATCGCGATGATCTTGCCGACGGGTTTCTTGCCTTCTTTAGCCATGATTCCTCCTGTGCTGTTCCCCCGGCGTCCTGCCGGTAAGGCACATGGTGATGCTCGAGAGGAGGGATTTCATTAGCTCGCGGCTAATGTCAAGGGGAAGCTTCAGAGATTGATGCGCGTCAGCAACGCGGAGCAGGGATCTCGCACAAAAAACGGCGCCCCTGCCGGGACGCCGCCAGATAAGAACCATGTATCAGCGCAACATCGCGCGCGACTACACCAGGCGCGCCCAGCGCTTCTTGCCGGACTGCACCGTGACGCCGGCCGAGAAGAGCGCGGGGTCGACGTTGTAGCACTTGGGCGCCACGGGCTCATGGTTGATCTTCACGCCGCCGCCGTCGATCAGGCGCCTGCCCTCGCCCGCGGACTTGCAGATGCCCAGGTCGGCGAGGAGCTTGGCCAGGTAGACCTTGCCCTCGTCGTTGGTCTCCACAACGGAGAGAGGAAACTCGGGCATGTCCTCGGGCTCCTCGCCCTTCTTGAACTGAGCGTCGAAGGCGGCCATGGCGCGCTCGCCCTCGCCCGCGCCGTGGTAGAGGTCGACGATGTTCACGCCGAGCTCGCGCTTGAGCTTGTAGGGGTCGGCGGTGCCGTCGGCGAAGGCGGCGTCGATGGCGTCGATCTCCTCGATGGTCTTGGTGGAGCACAGGCGGTAGTACATGGGCACGATCTCGTCCGCGATGGACATGACCTTGCCGAACATGTCGGCCGGCTCGTCGGTGAGGCCGATGTAGTTCTTGTAGCTCTTGGACATCTTCTTTACGCCGTCGGTGCCCACGAGCAGCGGCATGGTGAGCGCGACCTGCGGCTCCATGCCCTCGGCGCGCATGAGGTCGCGGCCGGCGAGGAGGTTGAAGATCTGGTCGTTGCCGCCCATCTCGAGGTCGGCGCCGATGACCACGGAGTCGTAGGCCTGCAGCACGGGGTAGATGAACTCGTGCAGGGCGATGGAGCGGCCCTCGGTGTAACGGTTGTGGAAGTCCTCGCGCTCGAGGATGCGGGCCACGTTGAACTTGCTCATGAGGTTGAGCATCTTGCCGAGGTTCAGCGGCTTGATCCAGTCGCCGTTGTGGACGATGGTGGTCTTCTCGGGGTCGAGGACCTTCATAGCCTGCTCGACGTAGGTCTGCGCGTTGGCCTCGACCTGCTCCTCGGTCAGCGGCGGGCGGGTGGAGTCGCGGCCGGACGGGTCGCCGATGAGCGCGGTGCCGTTGCCGATGATGAGCGTGACCTTGTGGCCGAGGTCCTGGAACTGGCGCATCTTGCGCAGCGGGACGGCGTGGCCCAGGTGCAGGTCGGGCGAGGTCGGGTCGACGCCCAGCTTGATGTTCAGGGGGGTGCCCTTCTCGAGCTTCTTTTTGAGCTCGTCCAACGGCACGATCTGCATGGTACCGGAGGTGATGACCTTCAGCTGCTCTTCGACGGGAAGCACTACTCTGCCCTCCATGGGTTATTCAATCGGTATTTACACAGCCTTATACAATAGCGCAGGTCAGGCGGTGGGGCGCTCCACAACGTCACAACACCGCCGCATTCCCAAACGGGCGCCTCGCGCGCGCACATTATAATCAGCTCTATATGTGAATCGACTCCCTCAAGGAGGAGCTTTATATGGGCATTCGAACCCGCAGGGCTCATATGCATTCCAGGACGCACATCGTCGGCTTCGGCGCCGCCGGTGTTGTCGGCTTCATCGCGCTTCTGGTCATCGCGCTGTGCCTCTCGATGGGCGCCGTGATCAGCAACTGGCTGGAGGACCTGCCCGACTACACCTCGGCGGACTCCTACCTCGTCGCCGAGCCGACGCGCGTCTACGACGCCAGCGGCAACGAGATCGCGACCTACTACCTCCAGCAGCGCCGCTCGGTCGAGCTCGACCAGGTCTCCCCGTACGTCCTCAAGGGCACCGTGGACACCGAGGACAAGCGCTTCTACCAGCACAACGGCGTCGACCCCCAGGGCATCATGCGCGCCTTCGTCGGCCAGGCGACCGGCCGCGGCGAGCAGGGCGGCGGCTCGTCCATCACCCAGCAGCTCGTCCGCAACACCATCCTTTCGGACGAGCAGTTCGAGATGTCGCTCAAGCGCAAGGTCCGCGAGGCCTACATCGCCATCCAGATGGAGAAGATGTACACCAAGGACCAGATCCTGAACATGTACGTGAACACCATCTACTACGGCAACGGAGCCTACGGCATCGAGGCCGCGAGCATCACGTACTTCAATAAGCACGCGAGCGAGCTCACGCTCGCCCAGGCGGCCACGCTCGTCGGCCTGCCGAACTCCCCCACCCTCTACGACCCGTTCCGCAACCCGGAAAACTGCGTGAGCCGCCGCAACCTCGTCCTCGACCGCATGCTCGAGGCGGGAGACATCAGCCAAGAGGAGCACGACGCGGCGCAGGCCGAGGAGCTCGTCACCGACCACGGCGAGCTGACCGACAACACCGGCTCCTACCCGTACTTCACCGACTACGTCAAGCAGCTTCTCCAGCAGAACTTCTCGAGCGACACGATCCTGCAGGGCGGCCTCAAGGTCTACACCACGCTCGACCCCGACTACCAGGCCGCGGCCGACGCCGCCGCCCACAGCGTCGTGGACAAGGCGGGCAACGACAACGTCGACGCCTCGCTCGTCTGCGTGGACAACTCCAACGGCTACATCAAGGCGATGGTCGGCGGTCAGCACTACGACACCGACCTCGACAGCGCCAAGGTCAACCTCGCCACGAGCAAGTTCCAGGCCGGCTCCTGCTTCAAGCCGTTCACGCTGCTCGCCGCGCTGAACGACGGCATGAGCCCGACTGTCATCCTCAACTGCAACTCGCCGCTCCAGGTCGACCCGACCTGGAAGGTCCAGAACTTCCAGAACGCGTCGTACGGCTACATCACGCTCGACCAGGCGACGCAGCACTCCTCCAACACCGGCTACGCGCAGGTCATCGAGGCGATCGGCGTCGACAAGCTCATCAGCATGGCCAAGCTCGTCGGCATCGACTCCACGATCGATCCCTACGGCACGTCAACCCTGGGCACGTCTTACGTGTCTCCGCTCGAGATGGCGGAGGGCTACTCCACCATCGCGAACAACGGCGTCCACCACGACACCGTCGCCATCGTGAAGATCGAGAACCGCAACGGCGGCGTCGTCTACCAGCACGAGGACACCTCCGATCAGGCGGTTGACTCCGCCGTCGCCGAGGATGCCCGCAAGGTGCTCGAGAACGTCTGCAACGCCGGCTACACCGCCTCCACCGTAAAGAGCATGTACAACGCAGACCAGCCCATCGGCGGCAAGACCGGCACGACCGAGAAGTACGACAACCTCTGGTTCTGCGGCTTCTCTCCTCAGATCACCACCATCGTGCGCTTCGGCAACCGCAACGGCAGCACGAACACCTCCTACTACCAGGGAGCCCACGCCGACACCCAAAACACGTCTCAGCCGATCTGGGCCACCTTCATGAACTCGGTGCTCAGCGGCAAGAGCCGCCAGGAGTTCCCCGAGTCTGACCACAAGGCCGAGTACAAGTCCAACAGCTCCTGGACCTTCTCGAAGACCGAGGCCTACGCGAACAACGGGTATTACAGCAGCTACGGAAACAGCTATAGCAGCGACGGTGACGGCTATGACAGCGACGGCGGCTATAGCGGCAACGGGTACAGCAGTTACGGCGGCAGCGATTACAGCGGGAACAGCTACTCGCAGCAGTATTCCGGCGGCAACGATTCCTACACGGGCGGCAGCGGGACCACCTACACCGACACCACGGGCGGCGGGAACAGCACGTCCGGCAGCACGTCCGGCAGCACGTCCGGCAGCACGTCCACCGGCGGCGGCAGCGGCACAGGCACCGAGACCGGCGGCACTACCGGCGGGGACGGCGGCGGCACGCAGTAAGCCGGTTACAGAGCGGCTCGCACAGGCACGGGCGCGGACTCATCGACGAAGATAGTCCGCGCCCGCGCTGTTTTCTGCGATTGAGGCGCGCGGCTTGGGCTCCTCCCTTGGCTTCACGCCAAACTATTGTGTCCGTGGTTTACTTTTGCGCGAGGACGGAGAGGCGGGAGCGGAGCTTCTCCGCAGTCGCGACGGAGTCGGCGACCACGAGCACCGTGTCATCGCCGCTGACCGAGCCGAGCACGTGCTCGAGCTCGGCATCGTCGATGGCACCGGCGACGCCCGAGGCGCAGCCGGGCTGCGTGCGCACGACGACGAGGCTCTCCGAGCGCTTGACGCTCACCGCGAACTCCGAGAGCATCCGCTGGAGGTGCAGGTCCTCGGCGAGCACGTAGGATCCCCCGGGCAGCTTCTGCAGGTTCAGGTAAGAGACGTCCCTCGAGACGGTCGCCTGCGTGCAGTCGAAACCGCGGGCATGCAGCTCGTCCACGAGCTCGCGTTGGGTACGGATCGAGCTTTCCCTCACGATCGAGCGGATGGCCGCGGCCCGGCCGTTCTTGGTGCCCATATAGCCCGTTCCCTTCTTTGTAGCGGACGCTCGCGGATTTGCGCGGCGGCAAGAACCCTCCCGAGCGTGCGTATGTCGTACCATTTGAGAGATTATCCCACAGCAGCGATTTTCGGAGGCCACATGCCTTACGACACACCCAACTCGCGCCGAGGCGGAAGCAGCACGCACGGAGACTCCAGAAGGCGCGGGGGCGGACCCGTCTCCGGCGGCATGGGCAGGCCCTCCGGCAGGATCGACCTGAACGGCTCTTATCACGGGCCCCGTGGCACGCAGCAGCGACCTGGCGGCAGGCCGGGCATGGGCCGCAGGTCGGTCCAGAAGGGCCTCGGTCACGGCGGCTATCCGCTCCGCTCGCAGAGCATCAACTTCCAGGGAAGCCGCGGGCGGCGCGCGTACGACCGGAGGGTCTTCATCCTGGCCGGGCTCGCGGTCGTGCTGGTCATCTTGCTCGTCGTCGGCATATCCAGCTGTGTGCGCGGCTGCTCCGCCTCGGCGTCGGATCAGGCCACGGGCGACCAGAACACAATCGACGCGCGCGTGGCGGCCGGCGTGACGGACGACCTCACGAACCGCTTCAAGGACCAGCTCGACCGCAACGACCGCTTCGCGCAGATCGCCGCGCACGCAAACGAGTACGACGACCAGTCGCTCCTCGAGCTCGCCCTCGACGAGCCAGAGGCGGTCGACTTCGTGGCCAACTACCCCAACGCCCAAAAGACGGGCCAGTCGTACACCGACGCCGTAAAGAAGGGCAACGCCCCTCAGCTCTACGACTGGGACATCCGTTGGGGCGCCGTGCCCTACGGCGACCATGCCCTCGCGATCTCGGGTTCCGGCCCGTGCGCGTACTCGATGGCCTACATGGGGCTCACCGGCACAGGCGACAAGACCCCCGCAGACATGGCGCAGCTCGCCGTGGACGCCGGTGCGGCGAAGGGCGATTCCGGGACGGACGCGGGCTTCTTCGAGTCTTCCGCCGATGGGCTCGGGCTCGCCGTCAAGTCCCACGAGTCGAGCTCCGAGAGCATCTCGCAGGTGCTCGACGCGGGGACGTATCTGCTCATCGAGGCGAAGGCCGGGACGCTCACCGACGACGCGCACTGGGTGCTCGCCGTGACCGAGAACTCCGACAACTCCGTCGTCGTCTACGACCCCACCTCCCCCGAGGCGTCTGCGCACCCGTGGTCGCCCGCGACTCTTGCCGCCTCGTGCGACAAGTTCTACTCGGTCTCCGTGAAGTCAGCCTCGTCCGACCAGACGTCGTCGAGCGAGCAGTAAATCGAACAAAGAGCGCGCAAGAGGCGCGCAACGCGGAGGGCAGTCTGCACAGCTCAGGCGTTGTGCAGACTGCCCTCTTTTGGTGCAGGCTGCACTCATGATTATTTCCGGCTGTGCAGTCTGCACTCGCGAGGTGCAGTCTGCACTGCCGGAAAGAAGTGGACGCTGCCCAGATACCTGCCGTCCGCACAAAGAAGGCCGCGGCCCTTGGCGGGACGCGGCCTTCTTTCTGACGGGTCATCGTGAGCGGCTCGCAAATCGCGATTCGTCGCAAGCGGCTCGCCGCGAGCAGCCCACCTATGCGGCGCAGGCCCTACGAGAGGATCTTCTTCGCGGCGGCGTCGAGCTTGTCGCGAACTGCCTCGGACTCCTCGCGCGTGGCGCCCACGCTGAAGAGGTACGCCTTGACCTTGGGCTCGGTGCCGGACGGGCGGAAGATGACCTTGTTGTTGCCCTCGAGGCGATACTCGATGACGTTCGCGGGCGGGAGGTTCTGCGGGGCCTCTTTCTGCAGGCCGGAGACGCGCGGCATCTCGGGGCCGGTGGCGTAATCGGTCATGCCGACGACCTTGTAGCCGGCGATCTCGGTCAGCGGGTTCTTGCGCAGGCCGTCCATGATCTCGGCCATCTTCTGCGCGCCGGAAGCGCCCGGGAAGGCAGCGTTGACGGTGCCGTTGAGGTAGTAGCCGTACTTCTGGTACAGCGCGTCCATGGCCTCATAGAGGTCCATACCTTTCGCGGCGTAGTAAGAAGCCATCTCGACGCAGAGCATGGTCGCCACGATGGCGTCCTTGTCGCGCGCGTGGGTGCCGACGAGGTAGCCGTAGGACTCCTCGAAGCCCATGAGGTAGCGGTCCTCCTCGCCCTCATCCTTGAGCTGGTCGATCTGGTCGCCGATGTACTTGAAGCCGGTAAGCACGCGGCGCATCTCGAAGCCCCAGTCCTTCGCGAGGGCATCGGGCATCGAGCTCGAGACGATGGTCGAGACGGCGACCTTGCGGCTCACGTCCTCGCCGTTCTCCTTGGCCATGTTTGCCAGCCAGTCCATGAGCAGGACGCCCATCTCGTTGCCGGAAAGAAGCACATAGTCGCCGTCGTGCGGGATTGCGGTGCCCATGCGGTCGGCGTCGGGGTCGGTGGCCACGACGAGGTTGGGCTTGACCTCCTCGGCGAGCTTGAGGGCGAGCTCGAGGGCGGCGCGGAACTCGGGGTTGGGGTAGTTGCACGTGGGGAAGTTGCCGTCCGGCTCGGCCTGCTCGGGGACCACGTGGACGTTCTCGACGCCGATCTCCTTGAGGATGCGGGTCACGCACTCCATGCCCGTGCCGTTGAGCGGGGTGTAGACGACGGAGTAGCCGTCGGACGCCTTGAAGCCGGGGACCGAGACCTTCTTGATGTTCTCGATGAAGGAGTCGAGGACCTCCTCCGGGGTCCACTCGACGAGGCCCTTGGCCAGCGCCTCGTCGAAGTCCATGGCGCCCGCGAAGGCCTTGAAGGGGTCGGCCTTGGCGATGTTGTCCGAGATCTCCTTCGCGGCCTCGTCGGTGATCTGGCCACCCTGGTCGTTGTAGACCTTGTAGCCGTTGTAGGCGGCGGGGTTGTGGGAGGCGGTGAGGACGATGCCGGCGGAGGTGCCCAGGTGGCGCACGGCGAAGGACAGCGTCGGGACGGGCTCGATGCGCGGATAGACGTAGACGTGGACGCCGTTGGCTGCCAGGATGCCGGCGGCGACCTTCTGGAAGTCCTCGCCCTTCAGGCGCGAGTCGCGGGCCAGGGCCAGCGTCGGGTGCTCGTAGTGGGCATTCAGGTAGTCGGCGACGCCCTGGGTGGCCTGGGCGACCACGTAGACGTTCATGCGGTTGGTGCCGACGCCGAGCGTGCCGCGCAGGCCGGCGGTGCCAAAGGCGAGGCTGCGGTAGAAGGCGTCGTAGAGCTTGTCGCCGTCCTCGGCGACGAGCCCCGCGAGCTCCTCGGCCAGGTCAGTCTCGTGAACGTTGTCCTGCCACGCCTTGACGGTGGCCTCGATGGTCTGATCCATGTGTGACTCCCCCATTTCCCGGGCGCGCGGGTTGGCGCGCGCCGACTTCAGATAGGTGGCTCTTATTGTAATTACCACAGAGGATGAGGGGCCGAGAAGCCCGCGCGCATCCGCGAACGGTCGGCGGCTAACCGCGGCGGACGATGTAGGCGTGGTGGATCTTCGCGTTGCGCTTGAAGTCCTCCGGGATGGTGCTCGCCGTGATGTCCTCGATCACGACGCCGGCCTTCTGCAGCGCCTCCACGTCGGGCTTGAAGCCGCGCAGGTTGCACGAGAAGATCGCGCAGCCGTTGCGCGTGAGCAGGCGCGAGACGCCGATGATGAGCTCGGAGTGGTCGCGCTGGACGTCCCAGCTGGACTTCTTCATGCGCTGCGAGTTCGAGAACGTGGGCACGTCGCAGAACACGAGGTCCCAGCGGTTGCGCGTGTGGCGCTGCTCGGAGACCCACTGGATGACGTCGGCCTGGACGAACTCGTGCTCGGGCCCCGTGAAGCCGTTGCGGGCCATGTTGCGCCGCGCCCAGTCGAGGCTCGGGCGCGAGAGGTCCA
>NZ_DAWEMK010000008.1:38830-39794 GCF_052362415.1 Paratractidigestivibacter sp.
CGTCGTGAACTTGGCACCGCCGTCGGCCGCGTAGCAGGTCGCGGTGCCCGTGTAGGCAAAGAGGTTCAGGAAGCGCTTGGAGCCGAGGGTCTTCTTCATCATCTCGCGGACCTCGGCGCGGGTATCGCGGTGGTCGAGGAAGATGCCGCAGTCCAGGCGGGCCGAGAAGTTCACCTCGAAGGTGAGGCCGCCCTCGTCGATGAGGTGCGCGCCGCGCGGCAGGTCGGTCAGGCTCGGCTTGTGGCGGTTGCGCATGTCGGCGCGCTGGCCGCGCAGGCGCGAGAACTCGCCGGCCGCGGGCGTCGCAGCGGCGCTGCCCTCGTCGGCGTACTGGGAGCCGCCGCGGGCGCGGGTGCGAACGCGAAGGTTGACGTTCGAGGGATCGATGCCCATCACGCGCGGCGCGATGGCGAGCACGTCCATGAGGCGGCGGCGTGCGAGGTCTGCGTCGATCTCCTTCGGCGCGGCGTACTCGGAGACCTGCAGCCAGCGGCCCTTGCCGTCGAGGCCCTGGTAGAGCTCGATGGCGACGGCGTAGTCGGGCAGGTCGGCGTCGTAGACGCGGTAGCAGCTCACGTCCTCGCGGCGCGCCCACTTGGCGCGGAGCTTGGCCACCTTGGCCAGGCGCGCGGCGAACTGGTCGCTCGCCGGCACGAGCACGGGCACGCGCTCCCCTCCCGCGAGCGTGACGCAGGCGGGCTCGGGCGCGGCCTGGCCGGGCACCGCGTCGAAGCAGCGTACGTAGGCGGGCTCGCGGCCCTGGATGACGTCGAAGACCTCGGCGGGAGCGGCCTGCACGGCGGCGTCGACCGAGGAGTCCCTGACGAGCGCGGCGACGTTCATGCCCGCGGCGGCCGACATCGCCGTGAGGGCGGAGGCCTCCAGTGCGAGGTCGTCCTCGGAAAGCCAGCTCAAATCGCAGGTCACGAGCGCGTCGTCGCCGGCGGCGCGGGCGGCGTCGAGG
>NZ_DAWEMK010000009.1:0-6071 GCF_052362415.1 Paratractidigestivibacter sp.
CTGCGCCGCGGGCTTCGGTGCGGCACCGACCTCGGTGAAGACGACCTTCCTGTGTCCGAACACCGCGTGCACAGCGGGATCGACCACCGCGCGGACGTCGCCGCGCTCGAGCATCTTCAGCGCGAAGCCGGAGCCGGCGGGCAGGCCGACGGTGAGCGTCTCCCCATCGTCGGAGACCGGCGAGGCGGACAGCAGCAGGGAGCGTTTGGCGGGAGACTGCTTGAGCGGGCCGTCGACAACCTGCTTCCAGGCGCGCTGCAGCGCAGCGGGCGCCATGGGGGCGGAGGACGCCGCGGCGGCGGGCTGCGGGGCCATCGCCGGCTGAGGCACTGGCTGCTGCGGGCGCGCCGGTTGCCGCGCGGGCTGCTGCGGGCGGGCCGGTTGCTGCGCGGGCTGCGGGGCCATCGTCGGTTGAGGCGCGGGCTGCTGCACGAATGCGGGCTGAGATGTCATCGCCGGCTGGGACACCCCGGCACCTCCGTTGCCAGCTCGGCGCTCGCCAGCTGCGCGACTCGTGTCAGCAAAGGGAGCCGGGGCTGCCGGAGCGGGAGCTGCCGACGTCGGCACTTGAGAAGCCGCAGTGCTCGCGACACCGGGCGCGGCTGTCGGCCCAGCGACCGGCACCGCCGCGAATGCACCTCTTTCCAGCTTCTGCTCGAGGATGGCGAGACGATCGGCGAGCGCCTCGACCGTGAGGTCAGTCTCCGGCCGCGCGATGCGCGTGAAGGCAATCTCTAGAACGAGCCGCTGGTTGGTGGCGGTGCGCATCTCGCTCGAGGCGTCGCCGAGCACGGTGAGGACGCGGGCGACGCGGTCGGGCGAGCCGAAGGCGGCCGCCTCGGCGCGCAGGGCGTCGAGGGCCTCCCCCGTCGCGCTCACCGCGCCCGGAGCGTCCGGCGCGACCGATACAACGTAGACGTCGCGCACATGCCCGGCGAGCTCGCGGGTGAACTGCAGCAGGTCGCGGCCCGATCCCACGAGCTTCTCGACCTCGGCAAAGAGCGCCGGCACGTCCCTTTGGGCGAGCGCCGTCGCCGTGGTGCCCAGAACGGACCCGGAAACCTCGCCGAGGAAGTCCTGCGCAGCCTTGACGCCGATGTGGCCGTTGCCAAAAACGCTGAGCTGCTCCAAGGAGGTCAGCGCGTCGCGCATGCCGCCACGCGCGTGGCGCACGACGAGCTCGAGCGCGGCGTCGTCGAAGGTGAAGCCCTCGCGGCCGCACACATAGGCGAGGTGCGCCTGCATCTCGTCGGGGGCGATGGAATGGAAGTCGAAGCGCTGAACGCGCGAGAGGATCGTGGGCAGGACCTTCTGCGGGTCGGTCGTGCACATGATGAAGATGACGTGCTCGGGCGGCTCCTCGAGCGTCTTCAGCAGCGCGTTGAACGCCGCCGTCGTGAGCATGTGGACCTCGTCGATGATGTAGACCTTGCAGCGGCCCATCGTCGGGGCGTAGTTCACGCGGCTGATGATCTCGTCGCGGACGTTGTCCACGCCGGTGCGCGACGCGGCGTCGAGCTCGGCCACGTCGGGGTGCTCGCCGGCGGCGATGAGCCGGCACTGCTCGCAGGTGCCGTCGGGCAGGCCCTCGCCCTTCTCGCACATGAGGGCCTTGGCAAGTAGGCGCGCCATGGTGGTCTTGCCCGTGCCGCGCGGTCCGCAAAAGAGGTACGCATGGCTCGTCTTGTGCTCCGAAACAGCGCGCATGAGCGTCTCGACCACGTGTTTTTGGCCGACGACCTGCTCGAACGTCTGTGGGCGGTACTTTGTATAGAGCGATTCCATGCGGCCTCCGCGGCTTCTCGATAGCTGGGCTACCAGTATACCCGTGAGCGCCGCCGGCCGAGGGAAGGCAGGCGGCGCCCTGGAGAGAAGCGCGAGACAAGAAGCGGGCGGGCGGCGGGATCGGCGCGGGCCCGTCAACGGCGGACGGGGCCGCCCATGGCTTAAAGCGCGCGAATCGAGGGTTTGATGAGGTCCAGCAGGATCTGGTCCGCACAAAGGGAATCCGCCTGAGTATCGGCGAGCGTGCACCTACCACCGGATTGAAGGTCGATCAGCTCCGAGACGCTCTCTTCCGAGTAGTACGGGCTCGGCTTTTCCTTCAAGTTTTGCTGATAGTCGTACATCCAGCCCCAGCGCGTCATCCAGATCTCTGCATACTTTCCGCCCCTGAGCTCGACGTCGGCGATGCACCCGCTGCCGATGTCACCCACTGCATACACGGGGCCGTTATTGCCTTCAATCGAGCATACCGCCATATTGCTGTACTTCTTTGAGTACACCGTCACGGTATCGCCCTCGACCGTGACCTTCACGCGACCGTCCCAGCAGGCGGGCAGGTCGAGCTGGAACGTCTGGGCAGTAACGTGACGGGCGGCCTTCGCCTCCTCCGCCTTCTTTTGCGCGATGGCGTCGTCACGGCGCTTGGTGGCCGCATCCCAGAGGCTCTTTGCAGCGTCGTCCGAATCGACACCGCCCAGCATCGCGTAATGCGTGGCATCGGAAAGCTGCCCGTCCGTTACGTCGAGCGCCGCCACGGGGGAAAGCGCAATCGCGACCGTCCCGCCCGACTCGGCGGAAAGGTCGATGCTCACATCGGGGTCGAGGTCCCCCACCTCGCACGCGATCGTGTTGTCCGGATAGGTGTACACCGTGCCGTCTGCGGCAATGGGCGACGCGACGACGACCAGTTCGTACGTACCCTGGGAGAGCTCGATACCTGCGCCTGTTGAGTCCACGTATTGGACCTCGTCGACCGACGAGCCGTCCGACTTCGTCCCCGAGACCTTGACCGGGAGCTTCGAGGCGCCCGCCGCGGTGTCCCACCCGTCGGCGGACACCGTCACCTTGACGCTATAGAGCGCCGCCGCGCGCTCGCGGGCAATTTGGGCGGCCTTCTGTTGCTGGTCGTAGTGCCACCACGCCGCGCCGGCGACAAGGCACACCGCAGCGACGACGATGGCGATCACCTTGACGTGGGACTTCTTTGCGGGGACAACACTCGTCGCGTCCTCAAGCGGGTGCCCGCATTCCGGGCAGAACGCCGCCTCGTCATCTATCTCATGATGGCAATAAGGGCAAATCATGTTCGCTCCGTCCGACGCAACGATTCGTGGGAAAAGCGCAGCATCCGCAGGGGCCGCCACACGAGGGACGCGCTACATTCGCGCGCGGACCGCGTCCAGAAGCTCGGCGTTGCGCACCGTCGCCGCAAGCGGCATGACCGGGCTCTCGGCCGCCCCGGAGCGAAGAAGCACGCAGAAGTGCGCGATCTCGCCGTGGAAGTCGTCGGGATCGTAAGGCGCCTCGACGACCTCGTCGGGACGGCCCGCCCGGTGGACGACGGCGCGCTCCGGCCGATGCGCGCGCTCAACGGCGATGCTGCCGTTCTCACAGGTAATCAGGCATGAGCAGTCGTAGTTGGCGGAGTCTCCCGCCCAAGCGACGGTTGCCTCGACATCTCCCGCGAACTCAAGCTCCGCGCGGCCCGCCCAGTCCACACGGCCGCCGGGCACTTCTTTCCAACGCGCGAGGGCAGATACGCCCGTCGGCGCGCCGCACGTCAGTTCCTCGACCCAGCTCATGGGATAGCAGCCCAGGTCATACAGGGCGCCGCCGCCCACGGGCTCGGCAAGGTAGCCGAGGCGGCCCTCGCCGTAGTCGACGAGCTGCGCGCAGTCGATCCGGCAAACCCGCCCCAGCTCACCGGTGCCAAGAAGTGCCTGTACACGGGAATGGAGCGGCACGAACCGGCACTTCATCGCCTCGACGAAGAGCACGCCGGTTTCACGTGCAACGGCGGCGACCTCGCGAGCCTCGTCTGCCGTGAGCACCGCCGGTTTCTCGCAGAGCACGGCCTTTCCGGCGCGCAGAGCGCAGACGGCCCAGCGCGCGTGCATCGAGTGCGGAAGCGCCAGGTAAACGGCATCGACCTCGGGGTCGGCGAGCAGCCGCTCGTGCGCCGCCGCGCCATCGGAGCCGTCGGCGTAGATGCGCGCCGGCGCGAACGCCGCCAGCCGCCCGGCCGACCTCCCGGACACCGCGACGAGCCGCGCGCCCTCGACCCCCGCAAGGCTCGCGGCGAACCTCTTTGCGATTCCGCCCGCACCGAGGATTCCCCAGCGAACCGTCCCCTCAACCGCCATGGCAACCTCCCGTCGTCGCTTCTCCTTGCCAAGATAGCGCACGGGGCGGCGGCGAGGCGCCGAAGGCCGCTCAGGTGATAGCATTTTGCCATTGCGCCGCGGATGAGGGATCCCGGCGCCGCAACGATCCCAAGCGGCAAGAAGCGCGAGGTCCACGTGGCCAGCATCGACCACGAACGCTGCGTGGGCTGCGGCCGCTGCATCGCCGTGTGCAACCAGGACGCCATCCATCCCGACTACGACGCCGCGCCCGAGGTCCTCAACTACAAGATCGCCGAGTACACGAAGGCCGTCGTCGACGGGCGTCCCTCTTTCCACATCAGCCTCGCCATCGACGTGAGCCCCAACTGCGACTGCCACGACGAGAACGACAAGCCCATCGTCGGCGACATCGGCTTCTTTGCGAGCTTCGACCCGGTCGCGCTCGACCAGGCGCGCATCGACGCCGTCCAGGCCGCCGCTCCCCTGCCCGACACCGAGTTCACGCGCATGCGCCAGAAGCTCGAGGACGCCGGCGAGCTCGACGAAGAGCACGCGGGCGACAAGCTCTACATCACGCATCCGGACACGGACTGGCAGAGCTGCATCGAGCACGCCGAGAAGATCGGGCTCGGCACCCACGAGTACGAGCTCGTCCGCGTGAAGTAGGTTTTCGCGCGCGGCGCGCCGGGCGCGGGTCGCCGGGCGCGAGTCGCCGGGCGCGAGTCGCCGCAGCAGCGCCGACACACGAAGCTCCCTCCCGTTTTGCCCAAAACACCGCCTCAAACAGGCAACGTATGGGCAAAACCGGAGGGAGCCTCGCTGTTTTCTTGGCAAGAAGGACGCCGCAAGCGCCGATTACTGTTCGGGTATCGGCGGCGGAGTTGCCCCGCCGTTGTTGAACAGAACCGCAAGCCCTGCCACGGAGCTCGCCGGTGCCCAATCGGCCATCCCTTCTTTCCAAACAAGAGAAGACGGAGCGAGGTCCCCGGCCGTCGCCATACCACGAAGAGCCGCAAGGTCAAACGGTCCCGCCGCGGCGCCATTGACGGCCACGTGATATCGCTCGACAGGAATCGGCGGCGGCACAGAAGCCCCCGGAGCCGCACCAGAACCGGAAGGAGAGCCGCCCATTATGCCGTTCAACGTGCTTGCGATGTTCTGACCAACGGCGCTGCCGACCGCCATGCCCGCCGCCATGCCGGCCATATCCATTCCTCCCCCGCCGCCAAGGCCAACGCTCGCCGAACCGTGCTCACCCATGTGCCCTAGCGCCTCCGCACCTGCAACGCCGACTTCCGCCTGCGTCTCTATCTGGAACGAAGGCAGGTTCGCGGATTGAGTCTGCTTATGCACCCGATACTGACCCTCTTCGCGCTCAATGCGCAGCGTTTCCTGAAGGTTCTCCATCTGAACGCGCTGCATGTCATGGATATTCTTGACGTTTGCCTCCGTCTGCGCACGGACAGTCGCCACAGCCACGTCACGAGACACCCACATCAGCTGCTGATACCCTTCGCTTTCTTTGTCCACATCAATCGCGGAGATGTCGAGCGAACCAACCTCAATGCCAAATGTCTCCAAAAGCCGCGGGGCGAGCGCCCTTTGCGCGAGCTCGGATAAGTCGTCGGTACGGCCCGCGAGCTGCTGCAAAGGAATCTCGAGGTTCATAGGCATATCGGCCAAGATCGTCTTTACACGGCGAGAAACCGTGTCTTTTATCTGCGTCCGGAAGTCCTCAATACCGAACTCGTCAAGTCGATGCAGCTCGATGAACCTCCGGTAATCGGCAATGTGGAAAGTAATGGCACCGCGAACTGCCACGGGAACGCCAATGTCCGGAAAGCGCGTGTCGAAGACGTCGAAGTATCGCACCGCAAAGCGCGTCTGAATGACCTTCGCCAGATTGATGAAGTAGACCTCCGCCGGAAACGGCGTGCCCCC
>NZ_DAWEMK010000009.1:6081-9316 GCF_052362415.1 Paratractidigestivibacter sp.
CATAGGCCCCCGCAACAAAGCTGGCAATAATCGGCAGGTTCGAGGTCTTAAGAATCTCGTCAAAAGGACCCTCGATAAACTCCTCGATTGCGCTCTCTCCTTTGCGGCGGCACACGAAAACAGCGACCGAGCCGTCGCGCACACGCAGAGAGGAGCCCCAGCGAATCGCGTTTTCGCGACGGGTAATGCCCGCAGGACGCCATTTCCAGATCAGGTAGTCCTTCTCGTCGCAGCGAATCTCGTCCATGAGACCAGGGTTGCTAGGCATGGCTACCTCTCCTTCTTCTGTAGATAGAAGAAGAGTCCAATCAGAATTGCGACGGAGATCAAGGCCAATGGATGGGATAGAACCTTAGACAAACCGGAGAAGAACCCCGTTCCAAGCTGCGCGATGAGTATAAACGCATATAGAATGATGAAGGCCCAGAGAACTTTCCCGCACCCTCCAAGCTTGAGAACGTGCTCCTCAGCAGATTTCACGGCATTCTTTGCGGATCCGACAGCACTCTGAACGCTGGCGATCTTTTCCTCCCGGTCAGCGCGGGTGAGTTCCGAAAGGTCGTAGCCGCAAAGAGGACACACCTTATCCAGCGGGGAAATCGGCTCGCCGCAGGCAGGGCACTTGTCTCTCCGTGGACGCTTCTTGCTTTGAATCGACTGTGAGGGTTCCGCATCATCGGCGTCTTCCTCGTAAGGGGCTCCACACTTACGGCAAA
The DNA here is from genome assembly GCF_052362415.1 of Paratractidigestivibacter sp. NCBI lineage: Bacteria > Bacillati > Actinomycetota > Coriobacteriia > Coriobacteriales > Atopobiaceae > Paratractidigestivibacter > Paratractidigestivibacter sp. Next base: position 6,798 of record NZ_DAWEMK010000009.1, read on the forward strand.
ACAAATCGCCGTCAAGGATCTCGTTGCCGCATTTCTTGCAATAAATCAATTCGACTCCCCTTAAATGGCTTCACCGGCAGGCAGCCATACCGAAGCCGCCCGCCGGTATCAAACAACTTCAGCGAAAAAACGCCCTAGTTCGTGGCGTAGTCCATATATGCGTCCGTAATCTGAGTGCCGTAGTCCGTATACACCTGGTACAGCTTCTGGCTCCACTCGTCATAAACGGAGTATTCATCGCCGTTGCGGTACATGATCTTCGCCATTTTTTCAACGCCCTCGTTCGCAATCTCGGCGAGCTTTTCCACTTTCTTGTTGCTAATCTCTGCGAGCGAGTCAGTCTGACCGTCGGAACCATCGGCCTCTGCCTTGAACTCGTCGATCAGAGTTGGAGTGGCATCAATGATTTTCTGGCTATACTCGCCGTAAACATCCTCATATGATTCGCCTGCACCTATAAGGGAGTCCACGACGCTCTTCCCCTCGTTCTTCAGGTTATCGGCAACGTTTTCGACTTCACTCTTTTTCTCCGATGATTCTGTCATCTGGCCTTGTTCCGAGGAAGAGGGCTCAGTTTTATTTGAGGATGAACCGCAAGCCCCCAGCGATATGGCAAGCAAACCAGTGATTGCGACGGCAATTAATTTCTTCATACGATGCTCCGTTCAGTAGGACGCCGATTGCTGGCTTCCATTCTGAAAAGCACCTTGCTCGAATTCCTCAGTTGCCAACTGAATCTGGCGAGCTATTCCGCGAACGGCCCGCAGCCGCCTACCACGGCTGGGCATGAACCTCGACAGTCGCGTAGTCGGGCGCGGCGTAGTCCGTTATGGAGAAGGGCGCAGACTCGCCGGCGGCTGGGACGGTTGTGAGGAAGTCGGTCGTGCCGCCCACGATCCGGCCCGCGTCGTCGCGCAACACGGAAGTGAGCATCACCGCGTTGGACAGCGGAGCAGACCTGCTCCATGAGCCGTCGCTGCTCAACGAAACGCTGCCCGTAATCGTCAGCCCACCAAACGAATTGGCCTTCGCCGAGACGTCCGAAACGTCGAGCGAGATCGGCATCGTCACCCGACGCTCCTTGGTCGTGGCCCCGGCCTCAAGCGCGACCTCGACTCTGGCAGTCGTTCCTGCCTCCGCGGTCGACTGAACGTAGATGTACGAGACCTGTCCCGGAAGGCAAACCATCGCGCCTTGTTCCTCCGTAAAGGTCTGCGCACCGGCGGCGTCATAGCCCGTCACGCGAATAATCGGCATGTCAACAGCCATGTTTTCGCTCGTGTTCTGCAAGCCGACGACCGCATGGACGTAACCCATCGAGTCGACAGACCAGCCGTACTCGGCGATTTTGAGCGGTAGATCGTCGACGGGGACCGCGCCTGGTTCCGCCGACGTCGACGTCGACGTTGGCGTCACCGCCGCTCCACCCGAGTCAGCCGACACGCCGTGCCCTTCTTTCCCCCACCCGAGCACAAAGAAGAGCGCCAGGGCAACGGCAAGAAGCGCCACCGCGATTGCCAAGACGATCGCCTTCGCGGGCAGCGCCTTCCGAGCAGCCGCCGAGCGCACGGCAGGCGAGGCACCGCCACCCGCGGGCGCGCCGACCTCCGCGTCGCCGCATCTCCCAAGGGCGCGGGCCATCTCGGCCGCGCTCTGGTACCTGGAGCTCGGTTCGAACGCGCATGCCCGAGCAACAACCTCCGCAAGACGCGAATCGGTCGCATCGGTGTCCCGCAGGGCCCGCTCGTACTCGTCCCCGTCCGGCTGCAGGCCCGTGAGCATGTACCCGAGCAATTTGCCGATGGCATACACGTCGGAGCGCGCGTCGGTCTGAGCGAAGCCGTACTGTTCCGGCGAGGCGAAGCCGCGTGTGCCGAGCGACGTCGTGTCGCGAGAAGCGCCTTCGACGCGCATGCGGGCGATGCCAAGGTCGATGAGGTGCGCACCGTCGGCGGCAACGATGACGTTGCGGGGACTCAGGTCGCGGTGAACCACCCCGCGCGAGTGGAGCGCCGCCGCGGCCTCGCAGATGTCCGCGGCAAGGTTCGCCGCCTCCTGCGGGGCGAGGCGCTTCTTTGCCGTCACGAGTTCCTCGAGCGTCTGCCCGGGAACGAAGTCGTACACGACCACGAACTGGTCGGGCAACGAGTACGTGGCCTCCACCTTGGGAAGACGAGCGCAGCCGCACGACTCGATGAGGGACCAGACACCTTGATTGGCGAGTTTGCTCGGGATCTTCTTTCTAACGAACGGGCCAGCGCCGTCGATGGTCACGAGCTCGGTCACGCCACCGGCACCGCGAGCGAGCACGCGCTCGACGCGGTACATATCGTCGATGCTCATGGCATGCATGACCTGCTCGTCGTTCAAAACCGCCCATCCTTTTTGGCGCACCAGGGACACCCCCACAGCAGGAGCACGCGGCGCCGATACTTCAGTTTAAGCGCAGCGGGACGGTATATCTTCAGTTGACGACTGAATCGACGGGCGGCAAAACCGCAGACGGGGCGGCCGTCGAG
>NZ_DAWEMK010000009.1:9326-29506 GCF_052362415.1 Paratractidigestivibacter sp.
CGTCGAGCGAACAGGCGCCGTCAACGCAGCGGGCCGGTGCCCAAAAGCGTCTTCTCGCCGAGGCGATACAACTCGTCATCGGCCTCCTCGCGAGAAAGGCCGTGCTCGAAGCACCAGATGAGGATCGCATCGCGCGGGACCTTGCACCACAACTCGCTCACGCCCGCCAACCGAAGCAGGCGCTGCGCCTCGCGCAAGTTGCAGCCGAGGCCAAAGGCCAGCATGACGGCATGGTCGTGGCCCGGGCGGCTCTTTCCGGAAAAGATGTCGTAGACAACAGTCGCGTTCAGCCCACTTGCGCGCACCACGTCAGAGCGGCGAATCCCGCGGCTTTCCAGCAACTCGTTCAGGTAGTCAGGCAGATCGCGTTCGATCGTCGTCCCCTCGGAGGCGAGGTATGCCTCCGGAGTCGACGAGGCGAGGAGCTGATCGAGCAGCTCCTCCGTTATGCGCTCCTTGCCGCCTTGCGGCACGTAGACCCCCTAGAACTTGTCCGTCATGATGTCGCCGCCGCCGCGCAGCTGCTCGATGACCTCGGGGATCCGCTCGAGCTCGTAGGGCGTCATCTGGTAGATCCAGTTCAGCCAGTTCCGGTACAGGAGGTTCGCGTGCGCGCGCCACGTGAAGATCGGCTGCTTCTCGGGGTCGTCGTCGGGGAAGTAGTTCTCCGGTACGCGAATGGGCAGGCCCTTGTGGAAGTCGCGCCAGAACTCGGAGCCCAGGGTGTCCCGACCGTACTCGAAGTGACCCGTCACGTAAACCTCGTGGAAGTCGCGCGTGGCGATGATCGCGGGGCCGCTGGTGAAGCCCTCGGAAAGAACCTGCAGCTCAGGGTGCTCGGCGAGCGCCGCGGTGTCGATCGCCGCGTGCCGGGAGTGCGGCATGTAGTGCACCTCGTCGAAGCCGTTGGTCAGGAAGTTGTACTCGTCGCAGAGCCGCTGCTTGAACACGCCGAAGAGCTTCGAGCCGAGCATCTTCTTTGGGATGCCATAGAGGTGGTAGAGCCCCGCGAGAGCGCCCCAGCACAGGTACATGGTCGAGAGCGCGTGCGTCTGCGACCAGTCAACGATCCGGCAAAACTCGTCCCAGTAATCGACGTCCTCGAACTCCATCTGCTCGACCGGCGCGCCCGTGATGATGAAGCCGTCGTAGTAGTTGTCCTTGAGCGCGTCGAACGTGTCGTAGAACTTGACCAAGTGGTCGGCGCTCACATGCGTCGCCTCGTGGCTGCTCACGCGCATGAAGTCGCAGCTCACCTGCAGCGGCGACTTCGAGATCAGGCGCAGGATCTGCGTCTCGGTCTCGACCTTGGTGGGCATGAGGTTGAGGATGACCACGTGCAGCGGGCGAATCTGCTGGTTGTTGGCGACTTCCTCCTCTAAGGCAAAGATGCGCTCCTGGTGCAGGGTGGCTTTGGCGGGCAGGCCGTCGGGGATGTTGATGGGCATGGGTGAATCTCCTGTGCGAACGCGAGAGGTACAGAAACCGAAAAAGCACTGCTTGTGGCGTCGACCGCGCGGCCGGGCCTAGCAGTGCCCCCGCATTCGCATCGTCATGGCGAGGGAAAGAAGAAAGTGCATGTGCGTCCCTCCAGCCAGAATCGTGTTTACCGCCAATCAGTATAGCAACGGCCGCGCACAATATCGCGTCGCCGAGCTGGCGTTATAGCTCAAAGCGATAACTACCCATCGATTATCGGTTTAAGCACGCCAAACGCCATCTGAAAACACCTTGCTATACTCGACTGGCTATGATTGAACTCGCAAACATAACCAAAGTCTTCGACGGCGCGTCCGGCTCCAACCGCGCGCTCGACGACGTCACGCTCACCATCGAGTCCGGGGAGATCTTCGGCATCATCGGCGAGTCCGGCGCCGGCAAGTCGACCCTCGTCCGCTGCATCAACCTGCTTGAGCAGCCCACGAGCGGCACCGTCCGCATCGACGGCCGCGACGTCACCGACCTGCGCGGCAGCGAGCTGCGCAAGCTCCGCGCCGATATTGGCATGATCTTCCAGGGCATCAACCTCTTCCAGCAGCGCACTGTGTTGGAGAACGTCGTCTTTCCCGCTACGCTCGCCAGCGCCGCCGGTCGCCTGAGCCGCGACGAGGCGACGACGCGCGGCCGCGAGCTCATCAAGCTCGTCGGCCTCGAGGGGCGCGAGGACTCCTACCCCTCCCAGCTCTCGGGCGGCCAGCAGCAGCGCGTGGCCATCGCCCGCGCCCTCATGACGCGGCCGAACACGCTCCTGTGCGACGAGGCCACCTCCGCGCTTGACACCCTCACCACGAGCCAGGTGCTCGACCTTCTTGCCCGCATCAACAAGGAGCTCGGCGTGACCATCGTGCTCATCACCCACTCGCTCGCCGTCGCTCGCCGCATCTGTGGGCGCATCGCCGTCATGGAGGCGGGCCGCGTGGTCGAGCAGGGCACGGTCGACCAGGTCTTCGGCAACCCGCAGGCAGATGTCACCCGGGCGCTGCTCCAGTTCGAGGGAGGTGCCCGCTGATGGACTTCAGCGCATTCATCGGTAAGTACGGCGCGCTCCTCGCGCAAGGCACCGTCGACACCGCCGTCATGGTACTCGCCTCGACCCTCGGCGCCTACATCATCGGCATCGTCCTCGGCACGCTGCTCACCGTGCTCGCGCCCGACGGCCTGAGGCCCAACCGCGTCGCCTACTCCGTCATCGGCTGGATCGTGAACATGGCCCGCTCGCTGCCGTTCATCATCCTGCTGCTGTTCCTCATCCCAGTGACCCGCGCCGTCGTGGGCACCACGCTCGGCGTCCCCGCCGCGGTCTTCCCGTTGATCGTCTCGGCCGCGCCGTTCGTCGCGCGCATGGTCGAGTCCTCCGAGGCCGAGGTCGACCGCGGGCTCGTTGAGGCCGCGACCTCCATGGGCGCCTCCACCTGGGAGATCATCCTCAAGGTCTACCTGCGAGAAGGGCTCCCGAGCCTGCTGCGCGGCCTGCCGATCGTCATCATCACGATTCTCGGCTACACCGCCATGGCCGGCACCGTCGGCGCGGGCGGCCTGGGCGACATCGCCATCCGCTATGGGTACCAGCGCTACCAGGACGACGTCATGATCGCCACCGTGATCATCCTCATCGTCATGGTCCAGGTCATCCAGACCCTCTGCAACCTGCTGGTGCGCGGCTGCGACAAGCGAATGCGCTTTTAGCGCATATACACCGAACTCAGCCTCTTTAATCGGAGCCAACGCCGGCCCCTCCGGCGACTCATACGTCATCTCACCCTCAGACAACATCAAAAGGGAAAGGATTTACTATGTCTATCAAGCAGCACCTCAAGCCCATCGCGGGCGTTCTCGCCAGCGCCGGCCTCGCGCTTTCGCTCGTCGCCTGCGGTGGTAGCGGCCAGGCGGCGTCTTCGAGTAACGGCTCGGGCAGCAACGCGTCGTCCGACAACGTGATCACCGTCGGCGCCTCCCCCTCCCCGCACGCCGAGATCCTGAACGCCGTCGCCGACGAGCTCAAGGCCGACGGCTATGAGCTCAAGGTCGTCGAGTACAACGACTACGTCCAGCCCAACGTCGCGCTCTCCGACGGCAGCCTCGACGCCAACTACTTCCAGCACAAGCCCTACCTCGACAACTACAACCAGGAGAACGGCACCGACCTCGCCAGCGCCGCGGCCATCCATTTCGAGCCAATGGGCCTCTACGCCGGCAAGAGCTCCGACATCAAGAACGTCCCCGACGGCGCGAAGATCGCCGCGCCCTCCGACGCCACCAACGAGGCCCGTGCGCTGCTGCTGCTCCAGGACCAGGGCGTCATTAAGCTCAAGGACGGCGCAGGGCTCGAGGCGACCGCGAACGACATCGCCGAGAACCCCCACAACATCCAGCTCGTCGAGGTCGAGGCCGCTGCCGTGCCGCGCTCCCTGCAGGACGCCGACTTCGCTGTGATCAACGGCAACTACGCGCTCTCCGCCGGGCTCGACACCTCCAAGACCCTCGCCTCCGAGGGCGCCGACTCCGAGGCCGCGCAGACCTACGCCAACATCGTCGCCGTCCGCAAGGGCGAGGAGGACTCCCCCAAGACCAAGGCCCTCGTCAAGGCCCTGACCAGCGACACCGCAAAGAAGTTCATCGAGGACCAGTACAAGGGCTCCGTCATCCCCGTGTTCTAGCCCCTCGCGCAGGCGCGCGGACCCACCCTAAGTGTTACGGCGCCCCCGACGGCAAAGCTGCCGCCGGGGGCGTTCTCGTGCTCAGGTCCTTCTTTTCGAGCCCCCTGAGCCCTTCTTGCCGCATCGTCGGAAAGGGTTCGTTCTCAGTAATTCCAGATTCTCGCGCCGTCATCCGACAGTTTCCCGGTGTCCTCTTCCGTGAAATAGCTTCGTAGGTGCGGGATGTTGAGCCTCACATACCCATAGCCTGCCGGAACGATGGTCCCTCGCTCGATGAGGCGCGCTCGGTAGGGAGCGCACTGCTGGGCGCTCTTTCCGATCGCCCGGGCCGCGCCTCCCGTAGAGGAGCGCCCGTCTTCGCCCACGCCATCGACGATTGCTTCTAGGTAGGCGGTCATCCCTGGGCCGAAATCGCCGACGGACGGCTCGATCACATTTGCCCGAAAATCGACGCGAGCCGACAAGTCGGCCTCGTCCACGAGCCCCTTGGTAACCGCGGTATGTCCTCTGGGATGACTCACGCCAGCAGCTTCAACCAGGTAATATCCGAGCAGCTGAATCAGGTACGGATACCCATAGCTGCATGCGCATAAATACTCGAGCTCCTCCTCTCCGCACGTCACAAAGCCGGTCAGGTCGAGCATCCCGGCAAACGCCGAACGGGTCTCGTCCACACCAAGGCTGCCGAGTCTGATGTCATACGCCCGTTGCATGAAGGTGCAGCCCTTATACGAGCTGATTTTTTCCTTCGCTCCGCAAAGTCCCGCGAGGACGAGCATGACGGGGAACCCCTTGCGCAAGGTCATCTGAACCGCCGCGCAGATGTTCTCCATGTCCGACTCGGGTATTTTCTGCGCCTCGTCGACGGTAATGAACACCCCGCCGCGCTTGCGCTTCTCGCTGGCAGCGGCGAGGACATCGGTCAGCGCCCGGCCATCGTATCGGTTGCTTTCCGAAATACCTACGTGACCCGCAGAAAGACCGAAGGCCTCGGGGGCAGCCACTCGCTCAACGGTCCTTTGGTCCGCGCCCGCCAGTCTGCGGACAATATCCTCGGATGCGTGGGCGGAGTGAACATCGACCGTTGTCCAGCCTGCTTCCCGAGCCGTGATCGAGAATTGCTCGAGCAGCGCCGTCTTTCCGCACCCACGGTTGCCCGTCACGAAGATGACGCGGTACGGGCTGTTTCCGTCGGCAATCGCATGTTTAACGATATTCAGCTCAAGGGATCGCCCGAAGAAATGTTGCGGCTTACCTCCGAACATGGGAGTGAACGGGTTCTGTCTAGGCATTTGGATACCTCGATTCATATAAAACCGCAGTTCAACGACAAGTATAACAAGTATACACATTGTCGAAGTATAACAGATATACACACGTAAGCCACTCTTCCCTCTGGCCCCTCCCAGGCCCTTCTCGCGTGCAAGACCTGCGGTTTTGCGCGATACTTGCAGCTATGACTACTACATTTGCCGAGCTCGGGCTAAACGAGCAGATCCTCGCCGGGGTCGATGCCCTCGGCTTCACCACGCCGACCCCGGTCCAAGCTGGCGCCATCCCCCACGTGCTCGAGGGGCGCGACATCGTCGCCTCCGCGCAGACCGGCACGGGCAAGACCGCAGCCTTCGCGCTGCCCACGCTTCAGCGAATCGCCGGAAAGAAGGGCCGCGGCCCCCATGCGCTCATCGTCACCCCGACCCGCGAGCTCGCCACGCAGATCGACGACGTCGTCAAGGTCGTGTGCGAGAAGACCGGTCAGCGCGCGGTCATCGTCATGGGCGGCACCAAGTTCGAGAAGCAGATCAAGCAGCTCGAGGCCGGCTGCGACCTCCTCGTCGCCACCCCTGGGCGCCTGCTCGACCTCATGGAGCACGACCACGTGAGCCTCTCGGGCGTGGAGGTCCTTGTCCTCGATGAGGCCGACCGCATGCTCGACATGGGATTCTGGCCGAGCGTCCGCCGCATAATGCACGCCCTGCCGGCCAAGCACCAGACGCTTCTCTTCTCCGCGACCATCCCGCCGTCGATCAAGAGCACCATCGACGCGCTTCTTTCCGACCCCGTCACCGTCGAGATCGCTCGTGTGGGCGAGACCGCGGACACGGTCGACGAGCACCTCTGCCCCGTGACCCAAGCACAGAAACCGGAGCTCCTTCGCGCGCTGCTCGAGACCGGCGGCGCCGCAGGCCAGAAACCCGAGCGCGTCCTGGTGTTCTGCCGCACGAAGCACCGTGTGGACGACGTGAGCAAGATGCTCAAGAACGCGCAGGTCAAGGTCGATGTCATGCACGCCGACCGCACCCAGAAGGAGCGCGAGCGCGCCCTCGAGCGCTTCCGCGACGGAAAGATCCAGGTGCTCGTGGCGACCGACGTCATGAGCCGCGGCATCGACGTCTCCGGCATCGACGCGGTCGTGAACTTCGACGTTCCGATGGACCCCGAGGACTACGTCCACCGCATCGGCCGCACCGGCCGCGCGGGCGCCACGGGCCACGCCTACACCTTCGTCGGCCCCGACGAGATCAGCCCCCTGCGCGAGATCGAGTACTTCACAAAGAAGCTCATCCCCACGTGGGACCTGCCCGGCTTCAGCTACGACGCCGGCCGCATCGTCCCGCAGGAGGGGCGCAGCACAAAGAAGCCCATGCGCACGATGTTCTCCGGTTCCCGTGCGCGCGGACGCGGCATCGGAGGCGGCCGTTACGGCCGGCACTATTAAACATGCCGCTCACGCAGGCAAAAGCACGATGACCTGGGGACGGGCGCGAATCTTCCGGAGCTGATCGGACAATTCGCGCCCGTCCTTACCATGTCGCTGGCATCCCCGACTCCCCAGAAAGGCAACCCATGAAGCAAGCACGCCCCTACCCAAAGCTCATCGTCACGCGCAAGGCCGCCCGCGCCCTCAAGGCCGGGCACCCCTGGGTGTTCGAGGGGGAGGTGATCGAGGCCGAGCCATGCGCAAACGGGTCGGTGGTCGACGTCTTTGAGGAGAACGGAACCTGGCAGGGGGCGGGGCTTCTTTCCCAGGAGTCGAAGATTCGCGTGCGCATCGTCACGCGCAACGCGAACGACCGCCTGGACGAGGCGTTCTGGGCCCGGCGCGTGGCCTACGCATGGGAGCACCGCAAGGTCGCTATGGGCGGGTGTGCGCTTCCCGGCTGCGAGCCGGACACCAACGCCTGCCGCGTCGTGTTCTCCGAGGCGGACGGTATGCCCGGCCTCATCGTCGACCGCTACGAGCACGTGCTGGTCTCCCAGGTCGGCACCGTCGGCATGGAGCTACTCCGCCCCATCATCTACCCGCTGCTGCTCAAGGTGCTCCAGGAAGACGGGCAGGATGTGCGCTGCATCTACGAGCGCAACGATTCCCCCTCCCGCGTGAAGGAAGGCCTGCCGCAAACGAAGGGCTGGTGGGACGGCCAGGGCGCCGAGGTCCCCGACACCCCGCGCATCAAGGTCGTCGAGAACGGCCTGTCCTTCGACCTCGACATCGAGAACAGCCAGAAGACGGGCTTCTTCCTAGACCAGAAGTACAACCGACGCGCCGTCCGGCAGATCGCCGGCGGGCGTCGCGTGCTCGACTGCTTCTGCCACGTGGGGCCCTTCGGCCTAAACGCCGCCGCGGGCGGGGCCGACTTCGTGCGCTGTGTCGACGTCAGCCAGACCGCCATCGACCTCGCCGCCGAGAACGCGCGCTTGAACGGGCTCGACGATCGTATGGACTTCACCTGCGCGAACGTCCTCGAATACCTGCCTGAGCTGCGAAAGGGCCGCGCTCGCCTCCGTGAGGAGGGCGGCCCCTTCGACCTTATCGTGCTCGACCCGCCCGCGTTCACAAAGAGCCGCGGCACCGTAAAGCACGCGGCGCGCGGCTACCGCGAGATCAACTACGAGGCCATGCGCCTCTTGCCGCGCGGAGGGTACCTGGCCACTTGCAGCTGCAGCCACTTCATGACGCGTGATCTGCTCGCCGAGGCCATCGCCGACGCTGCGCATCAGGCGAACGTGCAGCTCAAGCAGGTCGAGGAGCGCCAGCAGGCCCCCGACCACCCCATCCTTTGGGGCGTCCCGGAGACTCACTACCTCGACTTCTTTGTGTTCCAGGTGGTTTAGGCGGTATGTAAAGGACGGGTACGAGCTCCAGCGATTGCTTGCTCGTACCCGTCCTCTTTTCTGCGGACTCGATTTGCCGCGCCTGAGGCGTTGTCCGGCTAGAAGCTGACCTTCGGGGCCTGGCGCGCATCGGCGTCGGCAGCGAAGCCCTGCTTGGGCGCGCGCCCGCCGGCCACGAGGCTGCCGGGGAAGGTCTGGATGGCGTTGTTGTAGTCCATGACCACGTCGTTGTAGCTCTGGCGAGCATAGCTGATACGGTTCTCGGTATCGGTGAGGTCTGCCTGGAGCTGCTGGAAGTTCGCGTTGGCCTTGAGCTCGGGGTAGGCCTCGGCGACAGCGAGAAGCCCGCGGAGCGCCCGGGTGAGCTGACCGGACGCCTCCATCTTCGCCTCGGGGGTAGCCGCGGAGGCGACAGCGGCGCGGGCGCTCGTCACGGCCTCGAGGGTGCCGGACTCGTGGGAGGCATAGCCCTTGACCGTCTCGACGAGGTTGGGGATGAGGTCGTTGCGGCGCTGAAGCTGAGTGTCGATGGTCTGCCAGGCGTTGTCGCACTTATTTGCAGCTCGGACGATGCCGTTGCTGAGCGAAATCCATGCAACAGCGAGAACAACGACGACCACGACGACGAGAATCACGATGAGCATGGCTTCCTCCTTGGGCGGGGGCAGGCGATATGGCGGAGGAGGAGGGATTCGAACCCTCGGTACGGGATTACCGCACGACGGTTTTCAAGACCGCTGCATTCAACCACTCTGCCACTCCTCCGTTGATGCAAGCTCTATTATCCTACCCCATGTGACATGTTTCCGACGACGAGAGGAACCGATGACGGTACGCAACGACGCACAACCGGTGGCCGAGCCCACGCTCGAGACAAAGGCCGAGGTAGAGCCCACGATTAGGCGAGCCGCCTTATCCGACGAGGACTACATGCGGATGGCGCTCGACGAGGCGGCGCTCGCCGCCTGCGAGGGAGAAGTGCCCATCGGGGCCGTCGTCGTCTGCGACGGCGAGGTCGTGGCGCGGGCGCACAATCGGCGCGAGACGGACCTCGACCCCTCCGCGCACGCCGAGTTCTCGGCGATGGTCGCGGCGTCGCGCGCGCTCGGGCGCTGGCGCCTCACCGGTTGCACGGTCTACGTCACGCTCGAGCCTTGCCTCATGTGCGCCGGCCTCATGGTCAATGCGCGCATCGACCGCTGCGTCTACGGCGCGCCCGACCCCAAGGGCGGCGCGCTCGGCACTCTCTTTGACGTGAGCCATGACGAGCGCCTCAACCACGAGTTCGAGGTCAGAAGCGGTGTCCTCGCCGACGAGGCCGCGACGCAGCTGCGCTCCTTCTTCCGCGCCCGCCGCGCCGCCGCCAAGCGCCCACCAACACTGGGTGACAGTCATTGCGTGCAGCTTTCTGGGACACCCATCATCCGGTGACACCCATCACGCAATGACTGTCACCCAGTGCAGCGTTTTTGGGACACACATCAGCCGGTGACAGTCATTGCGCGCGACTTCCTGGGACACCCTTGCGCGCGCAATCGCGCAACCGCGCGACTGCCACGGCCCGCGCCGTCCCCGCGGCCGGCGTCAGCGCCGCGCGTGCCGGCGGCGAATCGCCCACGTGGCCGCGCCGGCGACCACCGCGATGTCGGCAGCGCCGACGGCGATGCGCACCCAAGAGCTGCCCGTCTTCTTTGCCGGGCGCACGTACCCGACGTCTTGGGACGCGCGAGCGTTCAGCCACGTGTAGAGAACGTCTTTAGCTGCCCGGCGAAGGTTCGTGTAGTAGCTCAGCGCGCGGGTCTCGCTCGCCGATCCGCTCGCCGTCGAGAGCTCCTCCGCCGTGAAGCCGTACTTGAACTGCCCGTTGCGGAAGACGCCGTCCATGAACAGGTCGCCGCCGGCGCGCAGCATCTGGTCGGCGTTCATGTACTGCTGATGGTCCGCATAGTCCGTGATCACAGCGCCTTGGAAGCCCCATTCGCCGCGCAAGACGCCCGTGAGCAGGGCTTTATTGCCACCGGACCACGTCGCCCCGATGCGGTTGTACGAGCTCATGAAGCCCGTGGCGCCGCCCTTCTCGACCGCGATCTTAAAGGGCCGCAGGTACACCTCGCGCAGGGTCTGCTCGGTCAGCCACTCGTAGAGCGAGTCGCGGTAGGAGTCCTGGTTGTTCAGCGCGATGTGCTTGATGAAGCAGTACGTCCCCGTCTGCTTCGCTCCGGTGACGATGGCCGCGGCGAGGTTGCCCGATACGAGCGGGTCTTCCGAGAAGTACTCGTAGTTGCGCCCCCCGACCGGCGTCCTGTGGATGTTGACGCTCGGGGCATAGAGCCCGTCGACGCCGATGGCAGCGGCTTCGCGCCCGAGCTGCCGGCCGTACTCGCAGGCCAGCCCATCGTTCCAGGTCTGGGCGATCACCGATCCGCTTGGATAGCCGACGCCGGTCGCGAGCTGGTTGAACGACCCGACCTGGGAGGGACCGTCGACCTCCTTGGTCAGCGGCTTGCCCACCTGGTCGATCGAGGAGGTGGAGATGTAGCCGTGGAGCACGAGCCGGCTCATCTCGTCGACCGTGAGGTTGTCAAGAAGCTCTTCCCACCCCTCGGCGTTGTAATCCTGGCCGAGCGCGCGGCCGAAGTCGGTCAGCCGGCCGTCGTCGGCGATCTTATGGGCGGCCTTATCGCCAGAACCGCGGGACGCGACATAGGGCCGCTGCCCAACGATCCCCTGGTACTCGGCCGCATCCGCCTCGACCGCCCGCTCGTCGTAGAGGTTCAGCGCGGCGACGTTGTCCGCGATCTGGCGGTCGGGGTCGCACTTCGCCGGGAAGGTGGCCGCGAAGTCGCCGCGCGAGAGCCAGGTGATGCCGGCGCTCGAATTCGACCCGTCGATCGAGACGCCGTCCACCGTCGCGTCGCCGGTGAAGCGGTTCTGGACCGCCGCGCCCGTCTGCAGGTCGTCCGCGCACTGGATGGTCTTGGGCACCTTGAGCTGTGTGGTCGCGAAGTCGCAGCCCGCGACCTCGTGCGCATTGTGCTTGAGCTCGACGGTATACGTCCCGGCGTCAAGTTCATAGCCCGCGAAGCCGTCGGTATTCTTGTCGTAGCAGTCATAGCTGGCTACGTCGTCCATGGTGAACGAGAGCTCGACGTCCTGGCTCTCGCCGGGCTCGAGGAGCTTGGTCTTCGCGTACGCCACGAGCATGGTCGAGGGTTTCTCGATACCGCCCTTCGTGTACGGAGGCGTGCAGTAGAGCTGCACGACGTCGCGCCCGGCGCGCGCGCCCGTGTTCGTCACCCGAACGGTCGTCGAGTAGGCGGTGTCGCGCGCCGCGCGGGAACCTTGCCCGTGGGTGCGAGACACGACCTTCCAATCGAAGGTCGTGTAGCTGAGCCCGTAGCCGAACGGGTACTGGACGACACCTTCATAACCCGTGCCGTGGCGATTGGCCACATGGTCCCAATAACCCTCGGCGTCCGCCGTCTCGTACCAGCGATACCCCACGTAGATGCCCTCGGCATAGTCCACGAAGCGCAGCGAGTCGTACTCCTCGTCGACGCCGATGTTGGGGTTCTTCGTGCCGTCGGCAGGATACAGCCCGCGGCTGTTCGTGTAGAGTCCCTCGCCCATGGCGCCGGCATTCGCCCAGCTCGCAGCTGTAGAGAAGTCGTAAGCGAAGGTGTCGGTGGTGCGCCCGGAGGGGTTGATCTCCCCCTTGAGCGCGGCGACGACGGCGTCTGCGCCGACCTCGCCCGTGGGCCCCGCGAGCAGCGTCGCGTCGATGCCGGGAATGGTCTCGAACTCGCCGAGCTCCATCGTGTTCGTCGAGTTAACCACGACGACTGTGTGCGCGTAATGGGCGCCCACATAACGCAAAAGCCCGATCTCCTCGCTGGAAAGCTCCAGGTAGCCGCACGTCGCGTCCATTGTGACGTCCCAGCCGCGCGCGCTGATCTTGTACTGCTTCGTCGGGCAGTCGATGCTCTCGCCCGCAGTGCGCCCGATGACGACGATGGCCGTGTCGGAGTAGCTCTCCGCGTTGGAAAGAAGCTCGTCCGAGTAGCACGACTTGTCGTAGACGCTCGGCTCGTACAGGCGGCAGAACTCCGTCGAGCGGCTGTTCAGCGCGCCGGCAGACTTGAACGCGCGCTCCCCATGGAAGTCCTTGTACATGTCCGCGAGCTGCTCGTTGTACTCAATCCCGCCGTCCTTCAGCGCGGCAAGAAGCCCCTTCGCCTCGCCGCTCACCTGGCCGGAGCCGGAGCCGGAAGCGACCCACTGCGTCGAGGCCCAACCAAAAACGTTGACCTTCTTTGTGGTCGCGGGCAGAGGCAGGGCATTGTCCTCGTTGCGCAGGAGCACAATTCCCTCGCCCTCGATGCGGCGAGCGAGGTTGCGGCCATCCTCCATGACGGCGGCCTTTTGATCCTCGGTGATGTCAACGGACCCGGCACCCAGATAAGCGTCGATCGTGTCGCCGAAGAGCAGCATCGCGACGTTCGCGGCCGCCACGGCGGCGACCACGGCAACGGCCCCGGCGCAGCCGGCGACCTTGAGCACCTGCTTTTTTGTGGGGCGCCTCACGGTGCCGGCCTACTTACTCGCCTTGTCGAACTCGTCTTTGAAGGACGAGAACATCTTTCCCATGCGCCCGATCTGCTTGCCGACCGCACGGGCGGCCTGCTCGGAGGAGGGCTTCTTTGCGGCAGGCTTGGCGGTCGATTTGGCCGTCTGCTTGGAGGAGGGCTTGGCGGAGGGTCGCTTCGGCCCAGAGCCCGCGCCGTCAGCAGAAGGCACCTTCTGGCCTGCGGCGGATTTATTCTTTTTTGCATCGTCCTCAACCGGCGCGTACGTCGTGGGCTCCGGGCGAGAGGCGCGTTCCTCCGCGCCGGCTCGCAGCTTGCCCTCGGGCGCGCTCACGCGCACGTCCGCGGCGGGCACCGTCGGGCGCTCAGGCTCGGCGTCCTTCTTTGCCTTAGGCTCGTCTTCCGCGGTCGCGTCCTCGATCGCGCGCTTGGCGCGGCCGAGCATGCGTCCGAAGGCATAGGAACCCTTATCGACGGCCTCGCCGGCGGCCTTACCCGCCTTATGCGCAGCCTCAGCGCCCTTGACCTTTGCCTTCGCGTAGCCCTCGCCGACCTTTGCCGCGACGCCGCCGTTGAGCTCGATGTCCGCGGCAGCGTCATCGACGATCATGCGGCCCTTGGAGTAGCCGCGAACCATGGACGCCGGGATCTCGAACGAGCCCACGAGGGCGCGCGCCATCCCGCCGTCGCCGACGAAAAACCTGGCGACCTTGCCGGTCTTCGTGTTGTACTCGGCGTCCGAGACGTAGCCGAGCTTCTTTCCGCCGACAGTCTGGGCATCCATGCCCGCCCACATGACGCAAGAGTCCCAGTCGACTCCAAGGCGCTTGCGGGCCGCGTCATCCATGCCGTCGTCCTCGCGCGACACGCACAGGCCCCCGTCGTCGAGGACCCGGAAGGAATCCCACGCGAGGAAGACGTCGGGGCGCTTGACCATGCCGGCGATGTCAGGCCTAGTCACGAGGAAGCCAACGACCTCCCGGCCGTTCGGCGAGAAGACCGCCATGTGGACCTTCCCCAGCTTGCTGAGTTTGACCTCAGAGGGGTCGGCGCCTTTTTTCTTCTTGGCCTTCTTTGGAACGTAGACCTTGCGGCCGTAGAGGTCGTTGATCTTGAGCAAGGTTAGGCCTCGTCCTTCTCGGGCTCGACGACCTCGACGTGGACGGCCTCGGCCGGGGCGCTGCCCTGCTCGGCTGCGATGTCGGCCATCGAGACGACCTTGTCGGTGACGGTGTTCACGGCGTCGTTGACCTGCGAAGAAGTCTGAGCGACGACATCCGAGAGGGAGTCGCGGAGCTGGTCCATGCGCTCGCGGGCGGCGTCGACCTTGGCGCGCAGCTCGTCGGCCTTCGCATCGACGGTCGGGCGGAAGCCGGAGACCTGCTCGCCCACGGCATCGCCGGCGCGCTCGTAAGTATCGACGGCAGAGTCCCAGGCATCGTTCATGGCATCGGCGGCCATGGCGCGGCTCTCGGCGCCGGAGCGCGGCGCGATCATGATGCCGGCGACGACACCGGCGGCCGCGCCGAAGATGCTGCCCAGAACGAATCCAACGGTCTTCTTGCTCATGGAGTCCTCCTTGGAAAGAAATGCTATGACGTCAGATACCTCATACCCGGCCTTGTCGCCGGGCGCACCGGTATCGGGTGGGCGTTATCGAACGAGCCGGGGGCGCGGGACATCGCCTAGGCCCCAGTCGTCGACGGGAGCCGCGGGAGGCTCATCGACGGGCGCGGCGGTTTGCTCCGAGGGCGCGGGGGTGGACGGCGCGGCGGCGGGGTCGAAGGTGACGGGCTCGGGTACATCGTCCTGCGGGGCGGCCGCAGACTCGCCGGAAACCGGAGTCACCTCCTCGGGGCCCGCTGCGACAGCGGGCTCGACCGGCGCGTCCGTGGGCACAGGCTCAGCTACAACAACCTCGGACACGGGTTCCGGCTCGGCGACCTCGGGCGCAGCCTGGGCGTCAACCTCGGCCTCGGGCGCAGCCGGGGTGTCAATCTCGGCCTCAGGCGCGTTGACCTCAGCCTCGAGCTCCGTCGACACCGGCATAGGGTCCACCGTCACCTCTTGGTCCGATTCCACAAAAGGTTCGGCCTCCCGCGCCGGCTCCTGATCGTCTTTCTGCTCCGGCTCGGTCATCGGTTCAGCCGCTGCGGGCGCCGCCGCCAGAATAGCCTCGACCTCAGCTTCGTCGACGACATGCCTATCGTTGGAAGCGTCCGTGCGCGCGGTCTCGGAAGGCGCCGCGGGCTCGGTCGCCGATTCCGGCGAAGGCTCCGCCATCGGCGCCGCGGCCTCCATTGGCTCCGCCGCGCCCTCGGTCACGGAAACAGGCTCGTCGCCAGCCGCTGTCTCCGGCGCGATCTCGCCATCCTCGGGTTCCGGATCCCGCACGGCGACCTCGGGTTTCTTCTCGACCGGGGGCAAGCTTCCCACCAGGGCGACGAGGCCCTTGGCGATGGCGTCGGCGTCCGGCCTCGGATCGCCACCGCCCGAGAACGCCCACTGCATGAGCCAAGCGGCGCTCGAGAGCGCGCCGACCACGAGCACGTCGTCGACGCACTTCAGCGTGATCTTGTAAGTGCGCTCCCCGACCTCGGTGGTCTGGCCGCAGGCGATGTCTCCCGCGATGTCCGTGCGGGCGAGCAGCTCGACGGTCACATGCTCGAGCAGGTGCGCGAGCTCGGTGTTGCCCATCACATCGCCAAAGACGCCGGACTCATCGCCCAGGCACACGTGGTCGCGAAGTTCGGGCATGACCTGCCACACGCGGGTCGTGCCCTCGAGGTCCTCGATCGTCATCAGGGGCGCGTTGGCCGCGAGCTCGACGGTGGCCTCAAGGTTCTTCGGGCCGACGACGACCTTCTTTATGTCAAACAGCTGAGCCATTCCGGCCCCTCTCGATCAAGCCCGGCGAGCGGGCGTGGCGCAGGTCCCCCCATTGTAGTCAACCGACGCCCTTACTATCTATTCCTTATCGGCGGCCGCGCCTTTATCGGCATCCTCGGCGCCCGGCTCCGCAGGGAACTCCTCAGGTTCCGGGGCGGTCACGCGCAGCAGGCTCACGCGGCGGCCGCGCATGGACTGGACGCGGAAGGTGTAGCCATCCTTCGTGAAGACGTCGCCGGGGTGCGGGACCTTATCGGCGAGCTCGAGGATGTAGCCGGCGATGGTCTCGTACTCCTCATTGTCCTCCACAGGCCAGCCGAGATCCATCGCGTCATCGAGCGCAAAGCGGCCGTCGACGAGCCAGTCGCGGTCCGAGAGCTTGGTCAGGTACTTGTTGTCCGGGTCGAACTCGTCCTCGATCTCGCCGACGATCTCCTCGACGATGTCCTCGATGGTGAGCACACCGGCGGTTCCGCCGTACTCGTCAACGACGATGACCATCTGGTCGTGGCTCGTCTGCATCTCGGAGAGCAGCGGGATGATGTCCTTGGTGTCAGGGACGTAGGTCGCGGTACGGACGAAATCGGCGACCGAGGCCTCCCCCTTACCCTCGTCGAGGATCGGGGTGATGATGTCCTTGATGTGGGCGATGCCGATCACGCGGTCGACGGAGCCGTGGTAAACGGGGATGCGGCTATAGCCGGTCCGGCGCATGATGGCGAGGACGCGGTTCAGGGTCGACGAATCCTCGACCGAGGTCATGTCGACGCGCGGGATCATGACCTCGCGCGCGATGGTGTCGCCGAGGTCGATGACGTCGTGGATCATCGACTTCTCCTCGTCGGAGAGCTCCTCGGAGTCGGTGACCATATATTTGATCTCCTCTTCCGAGACGTCCTGGCGGTCGTCGGCGGACTTGATGCCCAGCAGGGTGGAGAGGCCGTCGGCCGATTTCGAGGTCAGCCAAACGAGCGGGGAGGCGATGCGCATGAAGCCGCGAATGGGGCCGGCGACCGATTTTGCGACGGACTCGGCATCGGAGAGGGCGATGCGCTTGGGCACCAGCTCGCCGATGACGGTCGAGAAATAGGCCACGATGAGGGTGATCGCCACGACGGCCACGTTGCCCGCGATGCCGGTCGGGATGCCGAAGCCGATGAGCAGCTCCGCAAGCGGGTCCGAAAGGCTCGTCGCCGCGAACGCGGAGGAGCCGAAGCCGACGAGCGTGATGGCGACCTGGATCGTGGCAAGGAACTGACCAGAGTCGGACGAAAGGTCGATCGCGCTCTTCGCGCGCTTGTCCCCCTCGTCCGCCTCGGGCTCTAGGACAGCTCGCTTCGCGTTGACGACGGCCATTTCCGAAGCGGAGAAAAAGCCGTTCGCGAGGGTGAACAGGAACGTGACGATAATGCTAATGGCTACGTCCATGCGCTGTTGCGCGACCTCCTTGGGTCGATGGTCAGATTCACCGCGGCTAGACGTTGGGGCCGGCGGTTTTAAATTACAGATTTTACCAGCAGTCTGTGCGTATGTTGTTTCATACCCATTGCCACAGCGTCAGGCGTTCATCTGGGCGGCAACGGACATTGTGCCCGGCAAGGGATGCCCGTCGATCGTCCCTTTTGCACAAAAATCGATTCGGGCCACGTCAGCGCTCGTTTTCTACGCAAAAATCGATTCGGGCTACGTGTTTTCGATGCCCGCAGTATCGTTCGTTGCCATCGTGCGGACAAAACCGCAGGATTCGAATTCCAGGAGCCAGCTAGAGGGCGTAAAACGCGTGGCCCTAATCGATTTTTGCGCACGGGACTAAACTTCTCGTAGCCCTAAGCCAGTTTCGTGCAGACCAGTCGCCCGCGAAGAGGCTCCATACGTTCGCGGCGCGCTCTGCAGCGTTGCCCGAAAGGCCACCCACCGTCGGCACTCACGTGGGTATGGTTGGCACCAACGTGCGTTGCATCACGCGAATACACTCCGACGAAGGAGGCATCATGGCAGCAAAAGCACCAGAGAGCGTGAAGAACGTGGTCCTCGTGGGCCAAGGCGGCGTGGGCAAGACCATGCTGGCCGAGGCAATGCTTCACCTGACGGGCCGCACCACCCGCCTGGGAGGCCACGCCGGCACCAAGCCCACGCTGGACTATGACGGCGAGGAAGGCGAGCGCGGATTCTCGATCTCCACCTCGATCGCGCCCGTCGAGTGGGAGGGCACCCGCATAAACGTGCTCGACGCACCGTGCTACCCTGATTTCGTCGGCGATGCCTATGCCGCGATGAGTGCTTGCGAGACCGCGTTGTTCGTGGTCGATGCCGCGAGCGGCCCGGGAACCGTGACCACGCGCCTTTGGTACGCGGCCGAGGACCTCTCGCTCGCACGCGCCATCTTCATCAACCGCATCGATCGCCCGGATGCCGACTACGACCTCGCGTTCGCCACGCTGCAGGAGCGCTTCGGCAACAAGCTCGGCCCCGTGACCATTCCCATGGGTTCGGGCGACTCGTTCGAGGGCGTCATCGACATCGTCCACATGAAGGCGCGCCACCTCGTGGATGGCAAACCCGTCGTCTCCGAGATTCCCGATGCATACGCTCAGGCAGCCGAGAATGCCCGGGCCCAGCTCACCGACCTCGTCGCCGAGGCCGATGACGAGATCATGATGAAGTACCTCGAAGGTGAGGAGATCACCCAGGAGGAGCTTGAGGGCCTGCTGGCCAAGGCGGTCGCTGAGCGCGTCTTTGTCCCCGTGTTCACCGGCAGCTGCGTGCGCGAGGAGGGCGTCGTCTCCTTCATGGACGCCGTCGTCTCGTGGTTCCCGACCATGGCGGACTTCGGTCGCATCCCGCTGGTCAACGGCGAGCAGCTCGACATCTCTCCTGACGACGATCGCCCCGTGGTCTTCGCCTTCAAGTCGCTGAACGATCCCCAGAACGGGCGCCTGAGCTTCCTTAAGGTCCTGGCCGGCACCATCACCCCCGGCATCGAGCTCACGAACGCCCGCACTCGCAAGTCCGAGCGTCTGGGCCACCTCTACCTCATGTGCGGCAAGGACACCACGGATGTCGCCTCCGCCGCAGCGGGCGACATCGTCGTCGTGCCCAAGCTCGAGGCGCAGACAGGCGACACCCTCAGCGTGACGGGCAAGGTCGAGGCGGCGGCGTTCCGCTTCCCCAACTCGCTCTATCGCATCGCCATCGAGCCCGACAAGCGCGGCACCGAGGGCAAGCTCTACGCCTTCCTCGAGAAGTCGGCCGATGCCGACCCGACCCTCAAGGTCGAGCGCGACGAGGATACCGGCCAGACCGTCATCTCCGCCATCGGCGAGGCACAGGTCAGTGTGCTGCTCGACCGCCTCGAGGCGCGTGCCGGCGTGACGGCCCACACTGTCGCGCTGCGCATCCCGTACCGCGAGACCATCCGCCGCGTCGCCTCCGCCCAGGGCCGCCACAAGAAGCAGACCGGCGGCGCCGGGCAGTACGGCGACTGCTGGCTGCGCGTCGAGCCCAATCCCGGCGCAGGCTACGAGTTCGTCGACGAGGTCGTCGGCGGCCACATCCCGCGCGGCTTCATCCCCGCCATCGACAAGGGCGTCCAGGAGACCATGAAGGACGGCGTCCTTGCCGGTTATCCCATGATCGACGTAAAGGTCGCCGTGTACGATGGCTCCTACCACCCGGTGGATTCCAACGAGATGGCGTTCAAGACCGCCGCGCGCATCGGCTTCCAGAAGGCCATCGACCAGGCCGAGCCCGTGCTCCTCGAGCCGATGGCTCACCTCTCGATCACCGTGCCGGACAGCTACGCTGGTTCCGTGATGGGAGACGTCTCGGCGAGCCGCGGACGCGTCGAGGGCATGAGCGCCGGAGACGGCGCTGCCGCGGGCACGACCACGATCGAGGCGACCATCCCATACGCCGAGGTCACCGACTATGCGACCCGTCTGCGTTCGCTCTCCCGCGGTACCGGCGAGTTCGAGCTTGAGCTTTCCGGTTATGAGCAGGTTCCCCACGACATTCAGCAGAAGCTCGCTGCAGACTACGCCGCCCGCCGCGCCACCGGCGAGAAGTAGGACCTCGACGCCTTCGACAGTAAGCTCACAGCTCCATCCACGTTCCGCCCCGTTCGTCATCGATAGCGCCGGCCCCCGGAATAATCCGGGGGCCGGCGCTTCCGTCCACCTGGAAAGGGGGCGCCTATGGCGACTCCGAACCTCATAGTCGGATACGAATCGGCCCTTGATTACTGGCGGGCAGTCCGTGCCGCCGACATCGAGCCCGACCTTGATCCCACTAGCGGGAAGGTCATCGGCGCGATGCCGCTTGCGCTCGCGCAGCGCGCTGCCCGCGGGATCGCGGCGTGTTGCACTGAGCCGCCGCTGCAAATCGTTGTTCCAGACAAGCATCACCGGCACAATTGCCCCGCGATTGAAAACAG
>NZ_DAWEMK010000009.1:29516-30302 GCF_052362415.1 Paratractidigestivibacter sp.
ATGCTGAGGGAGCGAAAGCCCTGGACATCAAGGGTTCAGGCAAGGCGCTTCAAGCACTTTCGCTAGCGACAGACGGATCTGCGTCGCCGCGAGAATCCGAAATCGGAACGTTTCTTTCTCTTAGCCGGGCAAGGGGCGGTGCCGGCCTTGGCGGGTTCGTTATGAACAGGTCGATTAAGGTCCCTCCGGAAATGTCCGTGATCGTCGGCTCAAAATCGTTAAAACCCGACTTTCTCTGGGAACAGCCGAAGTTGGTCCTCGAGTACGACAGCGACGAGTTCCACCTCGATGCAGCACAAAAGAGTCGCGACGAGGCAAGGCGACGCGTATTCGAGAACCTCGGGTATACGGTCAAATGCCTGACTTCCGACATCTTGGTCGATAACGCCAAGCTCAATGCGTTCATCAGCGAACTTGAATCTGCTGTTTCCCCCAGAAGGAGAACTCCAAGCGATGCGATGCTCAAAACCCGAGCGGCGACGAGGGAGAGGCTCTTCGGCAAAGAGCGGGTATTCCCACGGTGAACGAGGATTCAAGTGCCCGATCAGTGTGCAGGTTGCCTTCCGCTATGGCCGCCTTCCGCTATGGCCGCCTTCCGCTATCGCTGCCTTCCGCCATACACAAAACTCGATGAGGGCCACGCTGAGCGATCTACCCTGCACAAAATTCAATTCGGGCCACGCTTTTTCCACCTAAATTGGCTGTTTGCGCTTCACACAGGCGCAAAACACCAGGATAGGGTCAGCAAGCATTTGCCTTGGAGCCAAAAGTACGTAGCCCTAAGCG
>NZ_DAWEMK010000009.1:30312-38077 GCF_052362415.1 Paratractidigestivibacter sp.
AACGATCAAAGGCCAACGTAGCCCTAATCGAATTATGTGCACTCGCGACCGAAAAAAGGAGGGGCGGACCTCAGTCTGCCCCTCCTCGAGTCGCTGTTAGCCGTTCGTCGCCCGACCGCGAGAGCCGCTGCGACCTACTCCGCGTTCTCCTCGGCGATGAGCTTCGCCTTCGAGTCCACGTCCAGGTTGGAGACGCTGTCCTCATACACCTTCTTGCCGGTGGGGTGCTGCTCGAGCCACAGCTTCTCGGCGCGATCCTCCCAGCTCTTGGCGTAGACGGAGGTACGCTGGCAGAGGTGGTCGACGTCCTCGGGCGTCACGTACTC
Organism: Paratractidigestivibacter sp.; assembly: GCF_052362415.1. Taxonomy (NCBI): domain Bacteria; kingdom Bacillati; phylum Actinomycetota; class Coriobacteriia; order Coriobacteriales; family Atopobiaceae; genus Paratractidigestivibacter; species Paratractidigestivibacter sp. The sequence goes on from NZ_DAWEMK010000009.1 coordinate 30,639, forward strand.
GGTGCACTTGGCATCCGACTCGTGGACGATCTCCGGCAGGATCTCCGGGTTCTCGAGCATCGGGCACGGCTTGAGCATGTTGTCGTTCCAGGGATAATGCTTGCGGTACGCCTGGAAAATCGGCTGCTTCAGGCAGTCGAGCAGCGACTGCTCCTTGATGTTGGCGTTGGAGTAGTGGATGAAGACACACGGCTCCACGTCGCCGCGGGCGTTGATGTGGCAGTAGACGCGGCCGCCGGCGATGCAGCCGCCCACGTACTCACCGTCATTCTGGAAGTCCATGGCGAAGATCGGCTTGCCGCCCTCGACGGCGCGTACCTCGCGGATGCGGTGCAGCATGTACTCACGCTGCTCCGGCGTCGGGCAGAGATCGACGGTCGCGCCCTCGCCCACGGGCATGTAGTGGAAGTACCAGGCCCAGCGGCAGCCCTTGGAGATGATGGTGTCGAAGTACTCATCGGACGAAACCATCTCGGTATTGGCTCGGGTATAGGCGGTAGAGGTGCCATAAAGCAGGCCGTTTTTGTGCATAAGGTCGAAGGCGCGCATGACCTCCTGGTAGGAGCCGTCACCGCGCCGGCCGTCGTTGGAAGACTCGGTACCCTCGAGCGACACGCTGAACACGATGTTGCCGACGCGCTTGACGTCGTCGCAGAACTCCTGGTCGATCAGCGATGCGTTGGTGAAGATGTTGAAGAGGCAGTCGTTGTGCGCCTCCGCCAAGCGGATAACGTCGCGCTTGCGAACGAGCGGCTCGCCGCCGGTGAGCATATACAGGTGGCAACCGAGCTCCGAGCCCTCGGTGACCAGACGGTCCATGTCCTCGTAGGTGAGGTTCAGGCTATTGCCGTAATCGGCGGCCCAGCAGCCCACGCAATGCTTGTTGCAGGCGCTCGTCGGGTCAAAGAGAATGATCCACGGCACGTTGCACTGCTCCTTGGCGGCGTTCGTCGTCGTGTTGCGCAGCCCGCGGAACGCGGCCTCGTAGCCACCGTTCAGGATAGACGTCTTCAGCACGTGGTGATCGGTGTTGTCGATGACGTCCCAGAGGAACTGCTCCCACTTGGAGCCGGGATACAGCCCGTTGCGGATACCGCGGATAGCTCCGGGCGAGGTGTCCTTGAGCAGCTTGCCGGCCATGTCGAGCAGCTTACCGAGGTTCTTCTCGCGGTCGGGGCCGCTGGCGGCCTTGATGATCTGGTCGAGGGCGACGCTGAACGCCTTGCGCTCGGCGGCGTGCGCGATCTTGGACTGCATTGCTTACCTCTCCTCCGTGAACGGGCCTTGGACCCTTCTGGTTTTTTGAACCCGTTTCAAATCACAAATGAATGGTACCCCAGATTCCTTGAAGAATTGCGTGTTTTTTGACCGCAGTTAGATTTTCCGGCAAGAAGAAGCGCGGTCGGCGCCCCATCCGCGCCTTGACCGCAGCATACCCGCAGCGTAGCCCTCGTGTATGCTAGGAAGGCAAATCATGATGAAGGGGACATTCATGGGTTACCGTACATTTACATGCCCGATCGCGCGCGACTGCGGCGGCTGCGAGTGGCTCGCCGTCCCCTACACGATTCAGCTGCGCCGCAAACAGGCCCAGGTCGAGGAGCTCCTCGGGCCGATGATCTCCGGGGACGCGGGTGAACTCCGAGGCATCGTCGGCATGAAGGGCGAGCCCGTCGCGTACCGCCACAAAGCGGCGACCCCCTACGCCCACGCCGGCCGCGGCCGAATTGCCTGCGGCTTCTATGCGCGCGGTACCCATCGCATCGTCCGCTGCGACGACTGCCTGGCCGAGGACCCGCGGGCACGCCATGTGCTCAACGCCGTCGCACGCGTCGCCGCTCGCCAGCACATCCCCGCCTATGACGAGGACAAAGGCACAGGTGTGCTGCGCCACGCGGTCGTTCGCTGCGGTTACGCGACCGACGATGTGCTTCTTACCGTCGTCACCAACGTCCCCGAGCTGCGCCGGGCCGAGAGGTTCGTCGCGGCGATTCGCGAAGAAGCCCCCGAGGTCACGAGCATCGTGCAGAACGTGAACACCCGCCGCACGAACGCGATCCTCGGCTTCAGGAACAAGACCCTCTGGGGCCCGGGCACCATGCGCGACAAGCTTTTGGGCTGCACGTTCGAGATCGGCCCCACGACCTTCTACCAGACGAACCCCGCGCAGACCGAGGAGCTCTACCGACTAGCGATCGAAGGCGCGGGGCTCCGCGGCGGCGAGCGCGTGCTTGACGCCTACTGCGGATGCGGGACCATCGGTATCTGCGCCGCCTCGGCCAACGACGCGCAGGTCATCGGCGTTGAGCGTGTGGAAGGGGCGGTTAAGGCGGCACGTAGGAACGCCAGTATGAACGGCCTTGATGAGAAGTGCTCCTTCGTCGCGGCCGACGCCACCGAGTGGATGGCGCGTGAGGGCCGCGAGCTGAGGTTCGACGTCGTGCTCATGGACCCGCCGCGAGCGGGGTCCACGCCGGAGTTCCTCGACGGCGTCGCGTCGCTCGCGCCCGCTCGCGTGGTCTACGTAAGCTGCAACATCGAGACCCAGGCCCGCGACCTCGAGTTGATTCGCCGCAACGGCTACCGCATCGAGTCCGTGACGCCGGTCGACATGTTCCCTCATACCAAGCACGTCGAGTCCGTCGCCGTGCTCTCGCGCCGGTAGGCGGACAAAACCTAGGGACGCGCAAAACAAGGGGAGGGCACGAGCTTTCCGAAGTTCATCGGGAAGTTCGTGCCCGCCACCATGTTTCTAGCTCACCAGGGGTGTCACAGGAAGCTACAGCCAATGACTGTCACCCAGTGATGCGTGTCCCTAAAAGCTGCATGCAATGACTGTCACCCAGTGTTGGTGGGTTGGCGTTATGCAGGGTCGATGTCAACGCGGCCGTTGTCGCGCAGGTGGACGCGGCCAGCGGCGAGCCAGCCGATGACCTCAGGGTAGAGCTCATGCTCAATGGCGTGGATGTGGGTCTCGAGCTCGTCGACGTCCCAGCCCTCCTCCACCGTGAGCGCGCGCTGGGCGATGATGGGGCCGCAGTCATACTTGTCGTCGGCGAAGTGAACCGTCACGCCCGTGACCTTGACGCCGTAGTCGAACGCGTCCTGGATCGCGTGCGCCCCTTTGAAGCTAGGAAGAAGCGCCGGGTGCAGGTTGACGATCCTGCCCGGGTACGCCTCGAGCAGGGGCTTGCGGACCATGCGCATGTAGCCTGCCATGATCACGTACTCGCAGCCCGCGTCCTTGAGCGCGGTGGCGATCTTGCGGTCGGCCGCTTCGGCGTCGGCGGCGTACTCGGACTTCTCCATGACGAGCACGGGCAGGCCCGCGGCCTGCGCCCGCTCGATGCCGCGCACACCCGGGCGGCTCGAGACCACGAGCGCGACCTCGGCGTTGAGCGAGCCGTTGGCAATGCGGTCGATGATGGCCTGCAGGTTCGTGCCCGAGCCGCTGACGAGCACGCCGATCTTCAGCGGCGCGGTGCTCGGCGCGGCGGCGGCTGGCGCGCCCTCGCCCGCGGCTTCGCCGTTCTCGCCCTCAAGCTCGTCCTCGACGAGGCGGCAAACCCCGCCCTCGCAGCTCCAGTGGCTCATCGGTAGGTCACCTTGCCCTCGCCCGGCACGCACTCGCCCATGACGAACGGCTCGAAGCCTTGCTCGCGCAGACGCCCCTCTACCTCGGCCTGGTCCTCGGGCGCGCAGATGATGCTCATGCCCACTCCCATGTTGAAGGTCTTGTACGCCTCGTCGGGCGTGAGGCCGGCGGCATCGACCATGTACGGGATCACGGGCGGCATCGGCCAGTCGGGGCCGTCCTCGCCGCCGCGGTACACGAGCGCGTCGACGTCGGACGGCAGTGCGCGGTTGAGGTTCTCGGTGATGCCGCCGCCGGTGATGTGCGCCATCGCGTGGATGGGCGCGCCGGCCTTGAGCGCGGCCACGAGGCCGCCGGCATAGATCGTGGTCGGGCGCAGAACGGCATCGGCGAGGGACTCGCCGCCGAGCTCGTCGAGCGGCTCGTTCAGCTCCTCGACCGTCTTGCCCTCGATGGCGACCTTGCGCACGAGCGAGTAGCCGTTGGAGTGGATACCCGAGCTCGGCAGGCCGAGGATGACGTCGCCCGCGTGGACCTTGTCGGGACCGATCATCTTCGGGCGGTCGACCACGCCCACGACGAAGCCCGCGAGGTCATAGTCGTCCGGGTTCATCACGCCCGGGTGCTCGGCCATCTCGCCGCCGACGAGCGCGCAGCCGGACTTCTTGCAGCCCTCCGCGATGCCTCCCACGATCTGCGCGACGTGCTCGGCGCGCAGCTTTCCGATGGCGACGTAGTCCAGGAAGAACAGCGGCTCGGCGCCGATGGGCACGACGTCGTCGACGCACATGGCCACGAGGTCCTCGCCCACCGTGTCGTGCCGGTCGAGCAGCTGCGCGATGGCGAGCTTGGTGCCCACGCCATCGGTGCCGGACACGAGCACCGGGTCCTCCATGTCTTTGAACCCGGCCATCGAGAAGCACGACCCGAACCCGCCGAGGCCGCCGATGACCTCAGGGCGGTTGGTCTCGCGCACGGCGCCCTTGATGGCGTCGACCGCGCGGGCTCCCTCGTCCACGTCCACGCCGGCGTCGGCGTACGTCATGTGCTTGGTCTGCTGATCGTCGGACATGCTAGTTCTCCTTATCCGCCATCTCGAGGACGTCCTCGGGATGCATCTTCGAGAGGTCGCTGGCGGCCTCGAGGTTGTTGGGTTTGTAGCCGGGGAGGAACTTCTCCTCGTAGAACGACTTCGGGATCTCGACCGGGTAGTTGCCGTCGAAGCAGGCCCTGCAGTAGCCGACCTTGGGCACGCATTCCATCAGGCCCTCGATGGAGAGGAACCCGACCGAGTCGGCGCCGATGTGCTCGCGGATCTGCTCGAGCGTCATGTTCGCGGCGATGAGCTGGTCCTGGTCGGCGGTGTCGATGCCGTAGAAGCACGGCCACTTGACCATGGGAGAGGCGCTCCTCACGTGGACCTCGGTCGCGCCGGCGTCGCGCAGGAGCTGCACGATCTGGTTCGACGTGGTACCGCGCACGATGGAGTCGTCCACCATGACCAGGCGCTTTCCGGCCACGACATCGGACAGCGCGTTCAGCTTCAGGCGCACGCCACGCTCGCGGAGCTCCTGGGTAGGCGCGATGAAGGTGCGCGCGATGTAGCGGTTCTTGATGAGGCCCGTGCCGTACGGGATGCCGGACTCCTTGGCGAAGCCCTCCGCCGCGGGACAGCCCGAGTCGGGCACGCCGATGACGAGGTCCGCCTCGACCGGGGTCTCGCGAGCGAGCACGCGGCCCATGTTGTGGCGCACCCGGTAGATGGACATGCCGTCCTTGACGGAGTCGGGACGCGAGAAGTACACGTGCTCGAAGATGCAGTTCGCCTGGCTGCGGGGGCGGCACCCCTGCTGGGAAGAGAACCCGTCGTCCGAGATGCGGATGATCTCGCCGGGGGCGACCTCGCGCACGTACTCGGCGCCGACGGTGTCGAGGGCACAGGTCTCGCTCGCGACGACCCAGCCCGCGTCGCCGGGAAGCTTGCCCAGGACGAGGGGCCGGATGCCGTGCGGGTCGCGGAAGGCGTAGAGCGCGTTGTCGCGCACGAGCACCATCGCGTAGCCGCCCTCGAGCATGCGCATGGTGTGCGCGATGCCCGTGCGCAGGCTGTGGCCGCGCTGGGTAAAGAAGCCGATGAGCTTGGCCGCGACCTCGGAGTCGGTGTTCGACCGGAAGGGCACGCCCATCTCGATGAGCTCGTGGCGCAGGCTGTCGAAGTTCACGAGCGTGCCGTTGTGCGCGAGCGCGATGATCACGTCGTTGATCATCGAGAGGTGCGGCTGCGCGGACTCCCAGCCCTTCGCGCCCGCGGTGCCGTAGCGGCAGTGGCCGCAGGCGACCTTGCCGGGCATGGCCGCGAGATCGGCGTCGGTAAAGACCTGCGTGACAAGGCCGAGGTCCTTGCGCACGAGAACCGTCTTGCCGTCGCCGACCGCGATGCCGGACGAGTCCTGGCCGCGATGCTGCAGCGCGTGCAGCGCGAAGTAGGTCATGCGCGCCACATCGTGTCCGGGAGCCCAGATGCCGAAGACGCCGCACTCCTCATGGAGCTTGTCGTCCTGCTGCCCGGGCTCGGGGCCGTCTAGATGTTTGAGCTTCTCTGACACGAAGTTCATTTCCTCTCTCGAGCGTCGGGGGTGTGCTTCTTGCCGTCGTTGCCCGCCTAGGGTTATTGCGCAGATTGGACATCCTTAGGAGTGCAGACAAGGACCACACGGCCTGTTTCGTTGCCGGTATAGCTGCAGGTACACAGCGAGAGCACGTTGTTCGCCGCTTGGATGCGCGCATCGGCGTCGGCGGCCTTGGAGCTCGCGCGGGCGGCGAGGTCGGACAGATAGCTGTGGAAAGCGTCCGTGGAATCAAAGGTGAACCGGCGGACGTTCTCGTCCTCGCCGTCCGTCTTGTACGCAAAGAGGGGCGCGAGCTCATAGGTCGCCTGCTCGGTCACGTACCAGACGGTCTTCACCGAGTCGAACATGCCCTGGTTCTCCATGTCGGCGACGGTCTTGAACATCGCTCCGTTGTAGAGGTGGTGGCCGTAGATGATGGACTGCGCGTCGATCATCCCAGGAGATGCGTTCTGGGCGTCAAGGAAGATCTGGCCGCCGATGGAGTAATTGCCCTCGGCGTCGGTGTGCAGGTAGGCGTCGTTGTCGGCACCCTGGTAGACCGGATAGCTGACGTTCGTGCCCGGGATCTGGACCCAGGCGACGACCTGCGGGTTCACCGCCTTGAGGGCCTCCCAGTCCACCTGCGGGGGCTCATTGCCGGCGTCGTCGACCTTGGCGTAGACGGAGAGCTTCTGGTTGATCTCGTCCTGCTTGTGGTACTGGTACTGGTTGTAGGCGTACATGCCGCCAGCCGCCAGGAGCAGGCAAATCCCGACCACGAGCAGCACGCACGAGATGACCCGCGCGCCGCGGCGCTTCGGGTCGCGGCGGCCTTTGATGTCGTAGGGGTCGGTATCGATGTAGTCCCCCTTGCGGCGACGGTCGCGCTTGCTGCCGCGGCCATCGCCTGCGCTCTCCACCACGCTTTTGTAGCCGACAGCCTGCGTCGGCGTGCTCGCGTGGCGGTTTCCCGCCGGGGCGTGGTAGGACTCGTCCCCTCCGCGCGTGCGGCGCGGGACAGCGGGCTCTTCCTGTTTCCCGAAGTGGGTGGCCATGGCCCTAAACCTCGGCCATCTTCTGCTTCAGGTCCTCGATCGCCTGGCGATACTCGGGCATCGTCGCGCCGAGGATCTGGGTAGCGTAGATAGCCGCGTTCTTGGCGCCGTTGATGGCGACGCAGGCCACGGGGACGCCAGAGGGCATCTGCACCATGGAAAGAAGGGAGTCCATGCCTC
>NZ_DAWEMK010000010.1:0-30537 GCF_052362415.1 Paratractidigestivibacter sp.
ACGCGCCATGCAGCGCCACAGAAAGTAAGAAGGGCACCGGCTCGGCGCGCGCTTTGCTGTAAAGAAGTGCCGTCGCGACACAAAAAATCGAGCCGCGCGGCGCCAAATCGCCGAGCGGCTCGTTCTGTATTGGTTCGACTAGCTAGCCGTTATTCTTCGCGCCGGCGGCGAAGAGCAGCTGCGGCGATGGCCGCGGCGCCGGCGAGGGCAAGAGGCGCGATGTCCGCACTCGGGTCGCCCGTCTTGGGCACAGCAGTGTCACCGGACTTCTTTGCGGCCTTCACGCCGGAATCATCGCGCTCCGGAGTCACGGGCGAAGCCGGGGCCGCAGGCGTCTGGTCAGGCGCGGGCGTCGGGTCCGCGACCTTCTTGAAGTGCGCGACGGCGTGAGGCTGCGCGTTCCCCATCACGAAGGTCGTGGTCGCGGCCCGCGCGTCTACGAGTTCAATGCCGCCGCTCGCGACCTCCCAGTAGTCGAATTCATAGCCGTCATCGGGCGTGGCAAAGATCGTCACGGTTTCGCCGGTCGCCGCCGCCTCGGGCGAGCAAGAGGCGCTGCCGCCCTCATCGTCGGCCACAGAGACCCTGACGTTAAACTTGGTGACGCTCGGGTCAATCGGCGTCCAGCTCAGCGAGAAGTTCGCCTTAACCTCGACATTCTGGTTACCCACGGTAAGGGTTGCCTGCGCGGCGCCCGCGTCATCGATCACGGCATCGCCGGAGACGACGGTCCAGCCGGTAAACGTATAGCCCTCGTTGGCCTTGGCGGACAGCGTGAGCTCAGCGCCCGGCTTCGCGCCCTGCAGCGCCTCGTCCCCAGAGGTCATGTCCTCGACGAGGCCGTCGCCGGTGAGCTCGACCACGCCGTTCTGGCTGTCTTCGATCGTGATGCTCGGCAGGATCGTGAGCGTGCACGTGCCAAGCGTCGGGGCAAAGTTCTTGTTTTCGGTCACGGACACCTGGATGTCGTGGTCACCGGGCTCCTCGCTCGAGTCTGCACGCGAGACGACGGGGTTGAGGGCGTCACAGACGGTGGTCACGAGGTCGCGATCGCCCTTCCAAGGCGCTGTCTCGGCCGCATCGTCCTCAACCGTGAATCCGAGGTCGGGATCCTTGGCGCCGGAGACCTTGTACAGAGGCTCCCTGGACGGGGAGAAGGTCGCCTGCGGGGTGATCGTCACCGGGCGCGGTTCGATCACAAGCGTGGCTTCCACGCTGGTGCCGTTGATGTTTCCGTTGCCCGGGAAAATCGCGAAGGTTTTGTAGGTGCCGGCGTCGGTGGGCGCGGCGTCCTTGCCTCCATAGCGCATGAACAGCTGGTCGGAGACGTCGATGGTGCCATCAGCGATGGTTGCCGTCGCCGTGAGCCCCTGAGCGGCGCCGTTATAGGTCACGGTGGCGTCGTTCACCGAGATGCTCACATCCGCCTTGGCGATGGTGAAGCGCGCGACCGCAGCGGCGCAGTCGTGCGTGGCGTCGCCGGCGTACGTTGCGATCACGGTGTAGCTGCCCGCGTTGGTCGGGGCCGTGGCGCTCATGTAGCGCTCGCCCATAGAGGTGGTGCCCATATAGAGGAACGTAACCTCGGCGCCCTCGATCGGGTTGTCGTCCGGGTCGGTGACGACGGCGGTCGGGCCCTGCGCCGTGCCGTTATAGGTGAACGCGTCGCCTGTGATCGTCACCTTGGTTTCGTTACGGCCGATGGAGAAGGCGCGGCTGATGGGCTTGACAAGGTAGTTGCCGCCGATGACCGTTGCGGTCTCGGTATAGGCGCCCGGGACGCGCGGGGCCTCGCAGCTGAGGTACGCCTTGCCTTCGGCAGTAATGCCGGCGTACGTAACGTGGACGTTGGCCTGCCCGGTAATGTTCTTATCGCCGTCGAAGGCATTGGCGCCAAAGGTGAAGTTCTGCGCTTCGTCATAGGAAAGAACCTTGTGCGGCAGCTGCTCTTTCCACTCGAGGCGGACGTCGGCCGTCTTTGGCGCGATGGTCAGGTAGCCCACGCCAACGGAGGTCTTGTAGTTGCTGCTCGCGGTGGCGGCAACGATCACATAGACGCCCACCTTGGAGGGGGTGCCGCCGAGAGCGACCGTGGACGAACCGAGGCCATACTGCGTGAGCGTGTTCAGCACGGTCTTGAGGCCGTCGACGATCTGCTCGGGGTTCTCGACGCCGGCGAGCTTGAGCATCGCCGTGAGGGCGGACATCGCCGCGTCATTGTTGACAATCTCGGCGAGCTCGCCCAGCGAGATCCCCTGATCGAGTTTGAGGACCTGGTTGATGAGCTTCTGGACAGCGGGCGAGTAGTAGCTCAGGTCGATGGACACATAGCCCTTGGCGTCGCCGTCGATGCCGGCGATCACGGTGATGGGCTTGGTCTCCTCGTTGCTGGGGTCGGAGTCCACCAGGTCGGAGATCTTCACGGTCTCGCCGTAGGTGAGGCTCTTGCTGGTGACCTTGACCTTGGACGGCGCCTTGGTCACCGTGACGGTCACGCCCTCGAAGCTGCAGGGCTGGTAGCCGAGCTGGTCGCCCTCACTTGCCGTCCCCTTGTACTTGACGGCCACGCCCGCGTACTCACCGACGTCGGCGGGCAGCTCGATCCCGTCGAACTCGAGCGAGTCGGCCGCGACGCCGGGCACGGTCACGGTATTGCCGGCGTCGTCGGTATAGGTGACACGCAGATCGAGCGCCTTGTAGAGTTCATCGCGCATGGCGTCCGCGTCGGCGTTGTACCGGATGGAGACGTTGGTGTTGCAAGACAACTCAGTCTTGTAGCGCCCGTCCACAACCTTCACGGTAAGCTCGACGGAAGAGCCGGGGTACTGGTCGTTCCCGGCGTACGTAATGCGAATCTGCTCGGTGGAGCCGTCGCCGTTTGCACCGAACTCGTGCTGGCCGAAGTCGAGCAGACCGCGCTTGAAGTCGAGAGGCTGCCAGACGTCGACAAAGCTTCCGCCGGCGTTGAACTTGATCTCCACGTCATCGGCGGAAAGACCCGCGGGGACACTATTCTGCTGGTCGAAGACCGCGTTGAAAACCAGCTGCTTATAAGCGCTCTTGTCGCTGCGACCCAAGACGCCGACCTCGGCACCGTCAATGCCCTTGATGCCGGCCTTTGCGGTGCTCACCTTAAGGGTGTAGTGGCCGTCCTTCGTGAGCACAGGAACACCAGTGACGGTGGCCACGTGGTTCGTATATGAGCTCGCGCCGAGTGTCACCTCGCTGCCATCGGCATCATTCACGAGCACGATACCCATGACGGCGTAGCCGTCCTTGGGCTTGGCCACGATATCGCCGGGGTTCTTATAGTTGACGACGATGTTGCCGTCCTCGCCCGCGGAGGCGTTGCCCACGGTCGCGCTATCCAGGCCCTCGTCGCCCTCGACCTTGATGTTCGCCTGAACGGCGGCCTTATAGCTGATGACGATGTTGGAATCGGCGCCGCTCGGGATGGCATAGGAACCGTCCTCGTTGGGCGTGAGCTCGACGCCGCCGTTCATGACGGAGACGATGTCGTAGTCCTCGACCTGCTTGGCGGTGAAGGTCTTGATCGCGCCCTCGTCGATGTCGTAGCTGGTGGCAACGGCATCGTCGATGAGTGCCCCACCGTCGGCACAGCCAGCGGCGTTGAACGTCGCGGTCCAGTAGCGCTGCAGATCGAAGCTACCACAGTCTTTGTAACCCCACTTCTTGGGATTCAAGGGCATATCGTAGTACTGCACCGAATACGTTCCGCTGGTCAGGTCGAGCACCTCGTTGCTGAGCGCCCACCCAGGCTCGACGACCGTCTCGTTACCGTTGAGCACGATCTTGTAGTTTGTGACGTGCTTGCCGAAGGTGTTGTAGAGGAATTCGCGCAGTTCGCTCTTGGTCAGCTTAGCGTGATAGCGCAGCGACTCGGCCGCTTGCACGCCAATGAGGCTGCTCGCCTCCTGGTCGGAGGCAACCTCTCCCGCAGGACTCTCGCCAATGGGGTCGCCCTGCGGCTGGGACGCGTCGTCCGCCGAGGCAGCATCCTCGTCAACGGTCGGCGCGGGCGCCTCCTTCTGGTCCTCAACCGAACCCGCGGGCTTCTCGCCATCCGACGTGGAAACCCCCTCATCGGAGGAATCCGAGGCGCCTTGCGTGGTCCCGGCTGCTGCTCGGCCATGGGAGCCTGTCCATCGACCGCGTCGGCAATCGCTGCGGTGGGTACCTGCCCGACGACCATCGCGAGCGTCACGCCTGCAGCGACGACCCGGTCTAGATGTTCCTTCTTCACATGATTCCTTTCAATCGAGCCACAGGGACATTCATGGTCCCGCGACATGAAAAATCATTTTGGCATTACTCCACCGCCTATGGCAACGGCGCGGAGCGGCAAGAAGCGCAAGGGGCACGCTCACCGGGGATTTTTCCGGTGAGTGCGCGCTTTTCTTGCCCGCACGACAAAGCGCGCACCCAGTGACAAAATCGCGCCCCAAGGGGCCCAAAACTGTCACTTGATGCGCACTTTTCTACAAAGAAGTGCCCATACCCTACGCACCGCGCGGCGCGAGGCGCAAAAAAGCGCCCGGAGCGTGAACTCCGGGCGCTTCAGTCGGCCGATGGCTGCGCAGTCTTACTTCTTGACCTTACCGTTGCGGACAGCCCACTTGCGGCGTTCGGTCTCGTTGAGGATGCGCTTGCGCATGCGGATGCTCTTCGGCGTGACCTCGACGAGCTCGTCGTCCATGATGTACTCGAGGGCTTCCTCGAGCGTGAAGGACTTGGGCGGGGTGAGCTGCACGGCGATGTCGGCGGTGGAGCTGCGCTGGTTGCCGAGGGACTTGGTGCGCGCGATGTTGACGACCATGTCGCCGGGCTTGGAGCGCTCGCCGACGAGCATGCCCTCGTAGCACTCGTCGCCGGGGCCGACGAAGAGCTGGCCGCGCTCCTGCAGGGTGCCGAGCGCGTAGGCGACCGCCTTGTCGGTGCTCATCGAGATCATGGCGCCGTTCTGGCGGACGCCGATCTCGCCGGCGTAGGGGCCGTACTCGAGGAACGTGTGGTAGAAGACGCCCTCGCCGTGGGTGACGTTGAGGATGCGGTTCTTCAGGCCCATGATGCCGCGGGTCGGGATCTTGAACTCGAGGTGGGTCTGGGTGGTGCCGGTGTCCATGCTGGACATCGTGCCGCCGGCGTTGCCGAAGACCTCGATGACCTTGCCGGAGTACTCGCCCGGGCACTCGACGACGGCCTGCTCGACCGGCTCGACGGTGTGGCCGTGCTCGTCCTTCTTGAACAGGACGCGCGGGCGACCGACCTGGAACTCGAAGCCCTCGCGGCGCATGGACTCCATAAGGACCGAGAGGTGCAGGATGCCGCGGCCGGAGACCTCGATGCCGGTCTTGTCGGGCAGCTCCTCGATCTTCATGGTCACGTTGTTCTCGCGCTCCTGGAACAGGCGCTCCTTGAGCTGGCGGCCGCCGACGATGTCGCCCTCGCGGCCCACGAGCGGGGAGGTCGAGGCCTCGAACACGATGGAGAGGGTCGGCGGGTCGATCTCGATGGGCTCGAGCTCGACGGGGTTCTCCGGGTCGGTGTAGACGTCGCCGATGTCGGTCGAGTCGACGCCCACGACGGCGGCGATGTCGCCGGCCACGGCCTCGGTGCACTCCTTGCGGCCCAGGTAGTCGAAGGTGTAGAGCTGCTTGACCTGGCTCATGGCGCGGGAACCGTCGTTCTTCACGACGAGGATCTTGTCGCCGTCGTGGATGGTACCGGAGTAGATGCGGCCGATGCCGATGCGGCCGACGTAATCGGAGTGGTCGATGGTCACGCACTGGAGGGCCAGCGGGCCGTCGGGGTTCACGTCGGGGGCGGGCATGTCGTCGACGATCATGTCGAGCAGCGGGTACATGTTGTCGTTGCCGTCGTTGGGGTCCAGACGGGCGAAGCCGTTGACCGCGGAGGCGTACACGACGTGCTCCATGGCGAACTCGAGCTGCTCGTCGGTGGCGTTGAGGTCGGCCATGAGGTCGAGGCAGTCGTTATAGGCCTTCTCGGGGTCGGCGCCGGGCTTGTCGATCTTGTTCACGACGATCATGACCGAAAGGCCGGCCGCGATGGCGTGCGAGAGCACGAAGCGGGTCTGCGGCATCGGGCCCTCGGCGGCGTCGCACAGCAGCAGCGCGCCGTCGGCCATGCGCAGGACGCGCTCGACCTCGCCGCCGAAGTCGGCGTGGCCCGGGGTGTCGATGACGTTGATCTTGATGTCTTTGTACTCGATGGAGATGTTCTTCGCCAGGATGGTGATGCCTCGCTCGCGCTCCTGGTCGTTGGAGTCGAGCACGCGCTCCTCTACCTGCTGGTTCGCGCGAAAGGCGTCCGTGGCCTTCAGCAGCTCGTCCACGAGCGTGGTCTTGCCGTGGTCGACGTGCGCGATGATGGCGATGTTCCTGATGTTCTCCTGGCGCATATGTCCCTCTCGATGTCTAGGTGCCTAGCTATTCGGCAACTGGCTTAGTATACAGCGCGAACGGCACCGTCACGGCTTCTACAGGGAGAAGTGCTGGCAGGACGGGCCGCCGCGACGGCAGCGGGGCGCGCGGCGGCGCTACAGCAGCGGCTCGACCTCGCCGGCGGGAGCAGGCTCGGTCCAGCCGAAGGTGTCCTCGTCGCCCGTGACGTCTACCAGGGAATACGCCGAGTAGCTGCGATAACCGCGCTCGCCGAACTCGAGGATCACGGCGTCCTGGTAGGCGCCTTCCTCGTCGGCGATGGCCCCGCGGTACGCGAGCGCGTAGCGCACGGCGTCCGCAGACTCCGCCGCGGCCTTCCGCGCGCCCTCGAGGCACTCCTCCGGGCCGTCCTCGGCGAACTCGAGGCTCTCGATGTGGCCCGACTCGTCGCCGAGCGCGAGCAGGACGTGCAGGTCCTCACCCACCGCGAGCACATCGAGGGCGCGGCCGAGGAGCGTGCTCGCGAGCTCATCGGTCTTGTGCGAGACGCCTTCGCGCCGCTCATCGGTTTGTGGCATCGGGTTCCTTTCTTCGTGGCCCATTGCCACGATAGTACCGCAGCGAGCCCGGTTCTTTGGGAAGCGGCGCCTTAGACGATGCGGCTTCCTTGAAATCGAGTGCCTTGGCTCCGCGCTTCAGCCGCGCTCGAGGGGCAAGAAGAAGAGCGGGGCGCCAGATCTCGGCGCCCCGCCCGGTGCTTTCGGAGCCGGCAGCCCCTGCGATTTAGGGACAGTGCCCCCCGCTGCCTCTAGAACTCCCGGCGCCTCCGCGCGAGCCTGACGGCGATCGCGACGATCACGCCCCCGACAGTCGCCAAGAGGGTCAGCGTCGTGGCGGCGAGCAGGTCATCACCGGTTTTCGGGGTGCGCCCGGCCGTGTTGCGGGCCCGCGTCGTCGTGGTCGTCCCTGTAGGCGTGGAGGGCGGCGTATATGTGTTCATGAACACCAGCGCGCCGCCCTTCGCGTCGTTCGTCACGGTCGCCACGAGCTGCCCCTCGCCGTTGTCCTTGACCTCGACGGTCACGGCGTAGGCGTGCTTGTCGTACGTCACGCGGTCTTCCTTGCCGTTGACCTCGCTCACCTTGAAGGTATACGTCCCGGCGTTCTCGAACACGAGGTGCGGGAACGCCACGTTGCCGTCGGCGTCGTTCGTCGCGGTGAGCTCAACGGCCTTGCCGTCAACCTCGCCCGTGAGCAGGAAGGTGAACCTCCCGCGGGCGAGGGCAGCGCCGCGCAGGACCTTCTTTGCGCTGATCATGACGTCTGCGGGGGCGGCGGTGTAGGTGTTCTCGAACACAGCATCGGCCGCGTACTCGGCCTTCGCCACGAGGTGGCCCTCGCCGTCGTCAGTGACCGTCACGCTGACCTGGACGGATCGCCCGTCGTACTTCACGCCGCCGCGCGGCTCGGCCGGCACGAGCTCGCGGATCGTGTAGGTGTACGTGCCAGGGGCCGTGTACTCGATCGCGTCGAAGGAGACGTTGCCGTCGGCGTCGTTCGTCGCGGTGAGGACGGTCTGCCCGTCGGCACCCATGAGGGCGAACTCGAACTCGCCGGCGACGAGGTCGCGGCCCTCGAGGCTCTTGCGCGCTGTGATGGAAGCGCTCGTGCCCGTGACGTCGTAGGTGTTGATGAAGGCCAGGTCAGGAGCATCGAGATGCCTGGCGGAGGCCACGTCGGGGCCATCGACGAACTCGGCGCTCAGGTGCCCGGCGCCGTCGTCGGTGACCTTGATGTAGACGTCGCGGGAAGCGCGGGCGTCGTTGGCGACGCCGGGCAGGCTGCCGGACTCGGTGACGACGTAGCGGAAGATGCGGCTGCGGGGCCCGGGGGCCTGGGCCGCGGGAGCGGCGGCGATGCCGGCGTCAGCCTGGGGATCGGTCTCCAGGGCAGGATCGTCTGCAACGACCTGTGCGCCGTCCACCTTGCCATCGTTCACCGCGAGGCGGATCGCGCTGCGTTTAGGCGTCCAACGGGCGACTGCCGCCACGGGAGCGAGCTCCTCTGCGGGAGCCTCCTGGACCACAGGGGTGTCGGCCAGGGGCGCGGGCTCCTCCTCGGCCAGGGGCGCGGGGTCAGGCTCGGTCTCGGGCACGCTATCGACCTCGGTATCAGGCTCAGCGTCGAGCTCCTGAGCATCGGCGCCCGGCACCGGCGCGAGGTCCGTTGCGCCTTCGGCCTCGGAATCCTCGCCCATGATCTCGGAGGCTTCGTCAGCCGCGCCCTTCTTGCCCGCGGCGCCGTCGTCCGCCACTACCGGGGTATCCAGGGGCGCAGCGGCGTCCTTCTTTGCCGCCTCCTCATCGGCGACGTCCTCGGCCTGCGTCTGCGTGCCGCCGAAGGTGTTCTCGAGCGTGAAGGTGATGCCGCCGAAATCGACCGTGCCGGAGCCGTCGTTCGTCGCGGACGTGTGCTCGGGCATCGGCGCGTCCTCCTCGCCTGTCACGGTGAAGGTGAACTTGCCCGTGATGTCCGCGGGGCCCGTCAGGCCCTCGGGCACGTTGAGGGACTTCATGCCTGTGAGCGATATGGTCGCCTCGGTCGGCTGGTACTCGTTCACGAACGCCAGCCCACCATCGGGATACGCGACGTCACAGGTCAGGGTTCCGTCGCCGTTGTCGGTCACGTTGACGGTGACGCCGAACGTGCTCGCCTGCGCGGTGATGCCAGCGTCGGCAAGCCCCGCCGTCGCCTCGCGCGCCACATAGCCCACGGACCATCCGGTGCCGGTTCGGGAGGCGAGCCCATCGGCCACGAGCTGCCTCAAGCTGTCCGTCGTGTAGCTCAGGCTACCGAAGTCGACGGTTCCTCCCGCGTTGCCCGCCCGCGCCACGACGTTCGCCGGGTCGGCCGCATACGCGAGCTCAAAGGAGAACTCACCGTCGGCCATCTGCCTGCCGGTCAGGGTCTTCGTCCCGGAGATCGCCGTGGTCGCGCCGCCCGCGGAGTAGCGGTTCACGAAGTTGATGACGTTGGGCGCGCCCCCGACGCAACCGGCGTCGGAGGTATACGTCCAGGACTGCTCCGCGCCGCCGCCCGTCGCGACGGTCGTCACGCTCAGGCGCCCTGCCGCGGGGTCGTCGGCCACGCTCACCCGAATGTTCCACGTGGCACCATCGCAGGTAAAGCCGGCGCCGGGATCGGACTCGGTCACGGTGTAGCCCCAGCTCTTCCCAGCGTCCCGCTGCGTAAAGACGATCTGACCGCTCGTGGCGGCGATGGTCGCCGCGACGCCGTCGGTGAGCGCCGGGGAGGCGTAGGTGCCCGCGATGCCCAGCACGTCATCGCCCTCGGGCGTGACGGTGAAGCTGAACTTGTCCGCCTCCGCGGAGGCGCCCACGAGCGTCTTCGCGATGGAGAGCCCACCCTTTGCGTCGTAGTCGAGCTCGACCGAGTAGCCGTTCTCGAAGGTCGCGGAGCCGGAGATGAGCGACGGTGTCGCCACGAGCTTGCCCGTCGCCGCGTCGTCGACCACGCTCACCCGGACGCGTGCCACGTTCGCGCTGTAGGTCATGCCGTTGACGACCTGACCGGCGTTCTGCTCGCGGACCTCATACTCGTAGCTGCCGGTCGCGTTGTACGTGATGGTTCCGAAGTCGAAGGCCGCGCGGCCGTCCGCGACGTCGGCGGCCGTCACGGTCGCCGTCGTGCGCTCGGGCATCGGCGCGCCCTCGGTCACCGCGGCGAGCTCGAAGGTGAAGGAGTCGCCGTCGGCCCAGTCGCGGCCGTTGAGCTTCTTGCCCAGGCCGAAGGTCGCGGTGGCGAGCTCGCCGGGACCCGCCTCGTAGCTGTTCACGAACGCCACTTCATCGCTCGCCTCGCCATCGACCGTGGTCGCCGCCGTGATCGCGCCGTTGAGCGCGTCGTCGACCTTGATCTGGACGGAGTGGGTGCCGGCGTCGTACGTCACGCCGGGGAGCTTCTGGTCGGCGGCGGGCACGGCCTCGCTCACGGTGAAGCTGTAGGTCTTCCCCACGTTCTCCTTGGTGAAGGTGAGGCCGGCGAGCTTCCTCATCTCGTCCTTCTGACCGGACTCGAGCGGGCCGCCGTTCACGAAGCTTCGGTCCGCGTCGGAAAGAAGCGCCTCGGAGTCTTCGTCGTCGCCCTTGATCTCGAAGGCGAACTCACCGGCCGCCATCTCGCGGCCGTTCAGCACCTTGGTAACGTTGATGCCGGCGTATTCCGCGTCCGCGGGCCTGTACGCGTTGAAGAAGCTCGCGCCCTCGACGCCGTCTATGGCCTCATCGGAGTAAGTGGTGGACTCGACGACGAGCGCGCCGTCCTGGTCCTTGACCTTGATGGTCGCCGTGCAGATGTGGCCGTCGTAGGTCATGCCACCGGCAGGCTCGGCGGGCGGGACCTCACGGATCTCGAAGACGTACTCGCCAAGAAGCGAGAAGGTCGCGTTTCCGAAGTCGAAGGCCACGCGCCCACCGTCCTTCGCGCCGGCGACCTCGGCGGATGCCGAGAACCCGGAGACACCGCCCTCGGGGCCGCTGACCTGCTTGGCCTCGAAGGAGAACTTCTCGCCCTCGAGCGCGTCGCGGCCGGTCAGGGTCTTCGTGCCGCGCAGGAAGCGCTCAACCTCTGCGGGAGTCGTCTCGTAGGTATTGTTGAACGTCACGGACGGGTTGTCGGTCGTGGGGCCGTCGAGCGTGTGCTGGACGCTGAGGGTGCCGTCCCCGTTATCCGCCACGGTCGTCGTCACGGTATAGGTCGCGGGATCGTAGGTCATGCCCTTTTCTGTGTTGCCGCCGTTGACCTCGTGGAGCGTGTAGATGTGCGTGCCCGCGGCCTTGTAGGTCACCTTGGACAGGACAACGTTGCCGTCCTCGCCGTTCGTTCCCTCGGCCACCACCTTGGCGGCGCCCCCCTCGCCCTCGACGAGCTCGAAGGAGAACTCCCCCTCCGCCATGTCGCGTCCGGTCAAGGCCTTGCTCACCTTAATCTGATCGGTCACGCTGGATTCGCTCGGGGTCACGTCATAGGTGTTGGTGAAGGTCGTTTTCTCAGGCTTGGTGACGGCGGCGGAGAACTTGCCGTCCTTGTCGACGGTGACGACCACAGTGACCTTGATGCGATCGGTGCTGTACGTGACGCCGTCCTTGACGTGGTCCGCAGTGCCCTCGGGCTCCTCCTCGTACACCTCGTACTCGTAGGTGCCGACCTTGGTGAAGGTGATCTTGCCGAAGTCGATGGCAGCGCGGCCGGACTCGTCGAGGTCCGCCTTGGTCACGGTGACGACGGCGGAATCGCCCTTCGCGCTCTGGCCCTCGCGGTCCCCGGACGTGAGGTCTATGCGGAACGTGAACTTGTCGGAATCGGTCCAGTCACGGCCGTCGAGCACCTTGGACAGGCCGAAGCCGGCCTTGGTGTCGAGCTCGGCAGGCGTGGTGGCGAGGCTGAGCGTAATCCTGCCGTTGTTGCCCAGGCGAGACTCGATGTGCGTGGCGTTGGAGACGCTCGCGTCGTCGTTCCACCGCGGGTTCAGCACGTCGCGGGCGGTACCGGTGGCATTATCGCCCACAGCGGTCTTCTCGGTGTGGAGCTGGTTGATGAAGGCGAGGCGCGCAGTGCCCTTGGCAAAGGCGTAGCCGCCTCCCTCGATGGTGAGGGCGCCTTTGAAGCTCGCGATGGCGCCGCCGTCGACCGCGATCACGGTATAGGCGTCCTGCGGCTTCCCGTCTTTGCCCTGCGCTACGTACTCGTCCTTGTAGTAGTAGGTCACCCCGCCTTGGGGGGCGCGCGCCGCGCGGCGCGTGCACGCCTCGTCGGTATAGAGGGGCGTCGCCTTCTGGAAGTAGTAGTACCTGTTGGTGCTCGACGGCTGGAAGCTGGCAATGGTGTCGCCCGGCGCGCCGCCGGACCATTTATTGGCCAGGAAGCTCAGCGTGTCGGCTTCGCGGTCCCAGTTTTCGTCGATATAGTCGCTCAGGCCAGGTGTGTCGCCGGGCTCAAAGAGGTGGTCGCGCGCGGCGGCCTTGACGCTCGAGGCGTACGTCACGCGCAGGGGCATGACGCTGCCGATGTCCGCGACCTCGAACGTGCCCTTGGCCTCATCGACCTTGTACTCGCGCAGCGGGATGAGGGACGCGGGCACCTGGACGGTAACCTTGTCTCCCTGCCGCGGGTTGTCCTCGCCCGCGCGCTCGACGGTGATCACCAGGTCGTGGGCAGCCCCCGAGAACTCGTAGGTGTCGACGTTGCCGTGGGAGGTCTTCGCGGCGGTGGGGAACGTCGCGCCGCTGATCTGGGCGCTCCGGAAGCTGTCAACCTGCATGAAGTCGCCCAAGGTGTCCGTAAACGTGATGTAGCCGGACTCTCTCGCCTCGAAGCCCTCCTCGATGTGGGTGGGGTAGCCCGCACCCGTGGTGATGGACTGGGAGATGCCCTCGAATACCTTCTTGAGCTCGGAGGATGTGGCCGCAGACTGGTAATAGTCGGAATCCTGCGCGCGAGCGCCGAGCTTATCGCTCGTGTAGGAGGTGGCGGCCGGGTAGTTGCTCGATACGGCATGCATGAACTTGTTCTCGTCGCTCGTGCCGTATTTTGTAGGGTCGGCCTTCGGGTTGGCACCGGCGAAGATCCCGATGGTGTATATCGTGGTCCCTGAGTCCTTCATGGCCTTCGCTGTAGAGACGGCGTTGCTCGCGACCGTAGGGTCGAAGTCACTGCGAGAGGTCGGCTTGCCATCGGTAAAGAAAACCACGATCTTCTTTGCATTGGCGCGACCATAGGTTTTCAGCTCCAGCTGAGCGAGCTTCATGCCATTGTCGGCGCGCGTGGGACCGGAGGGGTCGATCTTGTTGACGGTGTCCTTGAAGCTGCTTGACGAGCCGCTGTTGCACACAGAGAGCCTCTTCATGACCTGCGTGTAGTTATACGTGTACCCCCCGTCGCGGTACTTGCCGTTTCCGACCCCATTGTTCTCGTCACCCGCGAACTTGACGATGGCGACCTGGTGCTGTTTCTCGGCCGAAAGGCCCTCGTTCTGCTTTGCGATGGTGTCGATGAAGGACCCGGCCGCAGTTTTGAGCGCGTCAACTCGCTTGGTGCTGTCAGTCGAGCCCATCGGGTCATCCATCGAGCCGGAGACGTCGAGCACGAGCACGATGTCGAGCGGCATCGACTGGGTCACGGTGGTGTTGGACGTGGACGACATGACGGAGAGCGTGGTCAAGAAGTTCGATTGGTCCTCATCGCCCGCTGCCTCAACGGTCTTGTCGGTCCAGATCCGCCCGACGTTCTGGGTCGAGAGCCGTGACTCGTCGCCTCCTCCCGCTGTCCAGTGTTTCCAGCGGTCGCGCGTATCGGGGTCGACCGTCGTGGTCGCGGCGGGCCCCTGCGCGGAGGTCTCCTCCGCGATGGCCCGCATCGGTGCCGCGAGCGCGAGCACCCCGGTCAGGACAAAGACACACGTGAGCACGTATGCCAGGGTAATCCGCACGGCCTTCTTCATAGGGCATCACCGCTTTCTCTGTAGCGAATGCAGACCTGTCTACGTTGAGCGTACGGAACGGCGATTCACGGCGGTAGTGAACATTCGTCCCAAAAATGGCCAAAACACAGAGGGGCGCTTCTTTTTCGCTGGTCACGAGGCGTGGGACAACTGTCCCAAACCACAGATAAATCTCGCGGCGCCGCGGCGAGAGTAGCCGCCGGGAGCTTTGCGGCGCCCGGGCGGCGGCGCGCGGGCGCGATGGAACGGAGCGAGAAGGACGCCAGAGGGCTTTACGACGCGCAGGGGCACAGAGGCGCGGCAAAAATGGGCGCTGTGGCACGAGCCGTAACAAAAAGAGCCGCTGTGGCACAGATTCGCGTGCCACAGCAGCCATTCTTGTCACGCTCCATGCCACAGCGGCGATTCCTGCCACACGGCGATCAACGACGGCGATTCCCGCCACATTCCCGCCACACGCCCGCGCCTGGACCCGCGCGCAACAAAAAACCGCCGGGCCCGAAGGCTCGGCGGCGGCGATTCGTGGTGGAGACTAAGGGGTTCGAACCCTCGACCTCAGGCTTGCAAAGCCCGCGCTCTCCCAGCTGAGCTAAGTCCCCGATTGGGCGGCCACTCTTTTCTAAAGAATAACCGCCCCAGCGGCGACTCGGCTAACGCTGGGGCGGCTATTGCCAAGAAAAAAGTGGTGGGCCTGACAAGGTTCGAACTTGTGACCTCCCGGTTATCAGCCGGACGCTCTGACCAACTGAGCTACAGGCCCAACGCGAGAAGTTATATTACGCGCACCCCTACCCTCCGTCAACTACTTTTTTGAAAAAAGTTGGCGCGGGCCGAAATTAGTTGTCTTTGACGTCTTTGCGATCCGCCTTTGCAGCTCCATGCAATATGGGTACGATTACCCATCGACACACACCGAACGTGAGGACTCAGCTTTGCCCCTTAAAGTCATGGACATAAAAACGGTCGCCATGGGCGCCGGACCCGTTCCCTCCTTCGTCGTGCTCGAGCAGCACGAGGGCGAGAAGCCCGAGGACGGCGAGCCCACGCGCAAGCCGCGCCGCCTCCCCATCCGCATCGGGTCGGTCGAGGCCGCGGCCATCAGCCTCGGCGTGAGGCCCGAGAAGGACCAGCGGCCGAAGACCCATGACCTCCTCAAGTCGACGCTCGAGGCGCTCGACGCCCAGCTCCTCTCGGTCAGGATCAACAAGGTCTCCGGCACCACGTTCTACGCCCAGCTCGTCCTGCGCGCCGCGGACGGCTCCGAGCGGCTCGTGGACGCCCGCCCGTCGGATGCCATCGCGCTCGCCGTGCGCTGCGGGGTGAAGATCCTCGCCGAGGACTCGGTGCTCGAAGCCGCCTCGATGCTCGACTTCAAGGGCGTCCGCGAGGCCGAGCAGGAGGCCGAGATGGCGGAGTTCCACGACTTCGTCGAGCACGTTTCGCCGGAGGACTTCGAATAGGCAGCGTCGCTCCCGACCGATCGCGGGCGTCGGTGCCGGGCAATCGGGCCGGCCCCGCGCACTTCGTAGACAAAAAACGAGCCGCAGGCCAAACGACCTGCGGCTCGCTCGCTATACATTGACTCCGGGCTCGGCGAGACTACTCGTCCAGGAGATCCTCGTCGACCTCTTCCTCGCCGGCAAGGGTGAGCGCGCCCTGGTCCTCGTCGTCGGCGCCCTCGCCCGCCTCGGGCTTGCGCTTGGCCACGGCCATGCGAGCGATGGCGCTCACGGTGTCGTCGTCGCCGAGGTTCATGACCTTGACGCCCTGGGTGGAGCGGCCCAGGCGGCTGATGTCCTTGCTCTTCACGCGGATGACCACGCCCTCGTTGGACATGATCATGAGCTCGTGCTGCGGGCCCACGATGCGGCAGGCCACGAGGTTGCCCTTCTTCTCGGTCATCGTGATCGTGAAGACGCCCTGGCCGCCGCGCTTGTGCTCGGGGTAGTCGCTGACGGGTGTGCGCTTGCCGTAGCCCTTCTCGGTGATGACGAAGAGGTCGCCGTTGCCGTTGGTGATCTCCATGCCGAGCATCTTCGCGCCGTCCTTGAGGGTGATGCCGCGGACGCCGGAGGTGTCGCGGCCCATCGGGCGCACGTCGCTCTCGGGGAACATGATGGCCTTGCCGTCGGTCGAGACGAGCATGACCTTCTCGCCCTCCTTGACGCGGCGCACGTTGACGAGCTCGTCGCCCTCGCGCAGGTTGATGGCGATGATGCCGTCGCGGCGCGTGCGGTCGTAGGCGCTCATGGCGGTCTTCTTCACGGTGCCGTTGGCCGTGGCGAACATCAGGTACTCGTCATCCGGGAAGGTGCGGCAGGTGATGACGGCCGCCGCGCGCTCGCCGTCCTCGAATGGCACGAGGTTGACCATCGCGGTGCCGCGCGCGGTGCGCTGGCCGATGGGCAGCTCGTGGACCTTCAGGCGGTAGACCTTGCCCTTGTTCGAGAAGAACAGCACGTAATCGTGGGTGCTCGCCACAAAGAGGTCCTCGACGAAGTCCTCGTCCTTGAGGTTGACGCCCTGGACGCCCTTGCCACCGCGCTTCTGGGAGCGGTAGGTGTCGAGCGGCGTGCGCTTGATGTAGCCGGCGTGGGTGACGGTGATGACCATGTCCTCATCGGCGATAAGGTCCTCGACGTTGAGGTCCTTGGTGCCCTCCGCCGAGATCTCGGTGCGGCGCTTGTCGGAGAACTTGCGGCTGATCTCGCGCATCTCGTCCTTGATGACGCCGAGGATCTTGACCGGGTTGGCAAGAAGGTCCTCGTAGTAGGCGATCGCGCGGCGCAGGCCCGCGAGCTCCTCCTCGATCTGGTCGCGCGAGAGGCCGGTCAGGCGGCGCAGGCGCATCTCGAGGATGGCCTGGGTCTGCTCCGGCGAGAAGCCGAAGCGCTCGATCAAGCGCTGGCTCGCCTCGGAGTCGGTGCGGCTCGAGCGGATGATGTGGATGACCTCATCGATGTTGTCGAGCGCGAGGAGATATCCCTCGAGGATGTGGGCGCGGGCCTGGGCCTTCTTGAGGTCGAAGCGGGTACGGCGGGTCACGACGTCGACCTGGTGGTCGATGTAGTGCTGCAGCATCTCGCGCAGGGTCAGGCACTTGGGCACGCCGTCGACGAGCGCCAGGTTGATCACGCCGAAGGTGGTCTGGAGCTGCGTGTACTTGTACAGGTTGTTGAGGACGACCTGCGGGATGACGTCCTTCTTGAGCTCGATGACGAGCCTGATGCCCTTCTGGTTGGACTCGTCGCGCAGGTCGGAGATACCCTCGATGCGCTTGTCGTTGACGAGCTGGGCGATCTTCTCCTGCAGGGTGCCCTTGTTGACCTGGTAGGGCATCTCGGTAAAGACGATGCGGGAGCGGCCGGTCTTGGTCGTCTCGACGTTCGCCTTCGCGCGCACGGTGATGGAGCCGCGGCCGGTCTCGTAGGCGTCGCGAATGCCGTCGGTGCCCATGATGATGGCGCCCGTCGGGAAGTCGGGGCCCGGCATGACCGTCATCAGGTCCTCGGTCGTGGCCTCGGGGTTGTCGATGAGCATGCAGGTGGCCTCGACCGCCTCGCCTAGGTTGTGGGGCGGGATGTTCGTGGCCATGCCGACGGCGATGCCACCGCAGCCGTTGACGAGCAGGTTCGGGAAGCGCGCGGGGAGGACCTGCGGCTCGGCGAGGGACTCGTCATAGTTTGGCTGCCAGTCGACGGTGTCCTTCTGGAGGTCGCGCAGGAGCTCCATGGCGGGCTTGGCCAGGCGCGACTCGGTGTAACGCATGGCTGCCGCGCCGTCGCCGTCGATGTTGCCGAAATTGCCGTGGCCGTCGATGAGCGGCGTGCGCATGGAGAACCACTGCGCGAGGCGGACCATGGCCTCATAGACCGCGGAGTCGCCGTGCGGGTGGTACTTGCCGATGACTTCGCCGACCGTCCAAGCGGACTTCTTGTGCGGGCGGTTAGGGAAGATGCCCGACTCGTTCATGGCGTACAGGATGCGGCGGTGGACCGGCTTCAGGCCGTCGCGGACATCCGGCAGGGCGCGGGCGGTAATGACCGACATCGAGTACTCGATGAAGGACTGGCGCATCTCGTGGCCGAACTCCTTGATCTGGAGCGCGCCGCCGTGCTCGTCGGTCTCGCCCGTGTCGACGCCGGTGCCGGCGTTGCCGAATTCCTCCTCGAGCTCGCCGTCGTCATCGTCGTCCGCATCGTCGCTGGACTCGGACTCGTCGTAGACGTCCGCGCCCTCGTCCGTCGCCTGGGCGCGGTCGAGCAGGCGCCGGAGGTCCTCCGGCAGGGCCTCGCCGTCGCCCGGCGTGCTGTTGTTGTTCTCGTCTGCCACTTAGCAGCCTTTCTCTAAGAAACGCTAGCAAGAAAATCGTTCGTGTTTTCCGGATCCAGTGCGGACTTTCTGAGGTGCCCCAGATAGGTCCGAAAGAGGAGCGACGCGTACTTGGGTACGCGAGCGACGAATGAGGGCCTAGATGGGGTGCCTCAGGAAGTCGGTCCCGGCTACGACCCGGATTTTTCGTCCCCGAGGACGCCGGTTAGGCCTATGCGTCCAAAAAGCGGGCGTCGTGCGCGTGTCGCTCGATATACTCTCGCCGGTACTCGACCTGGTTGCCCATGAGCTCTCGGACCGCCTTGTCCGCCATAGAGGCGTCCTCGATGGTCACGCGCTGCAGGATGCGGGTGCGCGGGTCCATCGTCGTCGAGGCGAGCTGCTTGGGGTCCATCTCGCCGAGGCCCTTGTAGCGCTGGACGGTGTAGGGGCGCTTCTTTTTCTTCGCCTTGCCGTTCTCGCCGGTGTCCTGCGGGTCGTCATCGTCGTCGGCGTCGAATCCGAGCTCGCGGATCTTGCGCTTGAGGATCTCCTCCTCGGGCTCGCGGCCGTTGGGGTAGACGTAGTAGATCTTCTTGCGCACCTTGATGCCGAAGATCGGCGGGCACGCGGAGTACACGTAGCCGGCGTCGATGAGCGGGCGCATGTACTTGTAGAAGAAGGTCAGGAGCAGGATGCGGATGTGGGCGCCGTCGACATCGGCATCCGTCATGATGATGATCTTGTGGTAGCGGGCCTTCGAGAGGTCGAAGTCGCCGCCCTCGCCGCCGGCGCCGGTCACGCCCGTGCCGATGGCGGTGATGAGCGACTGGATCGTGTCGGACGAGAACGCGCGGTGGTCGCCGACGCGCTCGACGTTCAGGATCTTGCCGCGCAAGGGAAGGATCGCCTGGATGTCTCGGCGACGGCCGTCCTTGGCCGAGCCGCCTGCCGAGTCGCCCTCGACGATGAAGAGCTCGGTGAGCTCCGCGTCGCGGCACGAGCAATCGGCGAGCTTGCCGGGCAGGTGCGCGGTCTCGAGGAGGGACTTGCGGCGCGTGGCCTCGCGGGCCTTGGAGGCGGCGGTGCGGGCCTTGCTCGCCTGCATGGCCTTGTTCACGATGACGCGGGCGTTCCTCGGGTGCTCCTCGAGGTACTCGGCCAGGCCGTCCGAGACGACCTTCATGACGAGCGGGCGGATGAAGGAGCTGCCGAGCTTGGCCTTGGTCTGGCCCTCGAACTGCGGGTCGCCGAGCTTCACCGAGATGATCGCGCACAGGCCCTCGCGAACGTCGTTGCCCGTGAGGTTGGCGTCCTTCTCTTTGAGGATGCCCTGCTTGCGCGCGTAGTCGTTGACCACGCGGGTGAGGGCAGTGCGGAAGCCCTCCATGTGCATGCCGCCGTCGGGCGTGTAGATGTTGTTCGCGAAGCTCATCACGTGCTCGGAGTAGGAGGTGTTCCACTGGATGGCCACCTCGACCTCGGCGCGCTTGGCGGGGTCGTCGGTCGTGTTCTCGCCGCGGAGGTAGATGGGCTCCTTCAGCCCCTCGGGCACGTCCTCGCCCTCGTTCAGGAACTTGACGAAGTCGATGATGCCGCCCTGGTAGCAGAACTCCTCCACGCGCGGGGTGCGCTCGCGCTCGTCGGTGAGGACGATCTTGAGGCCGCGGTTGAGGAACGCCATCTCCTGCAGGCGGTCGTGGAGCGTGTCGTAGTCATAGACGGTGGTCTCGAAGATCTCGTCGTCCGGCCAGAAGGTGATGGTGGTGCCGGTGGTGTCCGAGGTGCCGACGACCTTCATCTTCTGGGTGGTCTTGCCGCGGGCGAACTGCATCTCGTAGACCTTGCCGTCGCGGCGGACCTGGGCGATCATCTTTTTGGACAGCGCGTTGACGACCGACGAGCCGACGCCGTGCAGGCCGCCGGACACCTTGTACGCCGCGTTGTCGAACTTGCCGCCGGCATGCAGGATGGTGAGGACGACCTCGAGGGTCGGGATCTTCTTCACGGGGTGCAGGTCGACGGGGATGCCGCGGCCGTTGTCCACGACGGTCACGGAGTTGTCCTGGTGCACGGTCACGAGGATCTGGGTGCAGAACCCGGCGAGGGCCTCGTCGACGGCGTTGTCCACGATCTCCCACACCAGGTGGTGAAGGCCGGAGGCCGAGGTCGAGCCGATGTACATGCCGGGTCGCTTGCGCACCGGGTCGAGGCCCTCGAGGATCTTGATCTCGTCGCCGCCATATTCTTGATTCTCTGCCACGCGCGCGTCCTTCCTGGGGGCGTGCTCAGCGCCCCTCTGCGTTCGTCAAAGGCTCGTTTGGAAGCACAGGACTTATCCAAACAGAGATATACAAAGAAACAGTTTACCGTATCAGAGGCCCTCAGAGCCGTTCTAAGCGGTTATCTACTATTTCTGCTGATTCCTAGCCTTCTGGCGCCGCATAGACGCGCTCATGGCCTTATAGGCCCTCTCGCGCAGATGCTCCGGCTGGTTGGCCGTCGCCTGGCGCACATAGGCCTCCTCCTCGGGCGAGAGGGGCGGCAGGTCGGGCTCGGCCGGGGCCGGCGCCGCATGGACCGCGGCGGGCTTCTTTTTGGGCGGGCGTTTGGTCTGCTGGAAGCGGATCTCGGAGAAGTCCCAGCCCACGGCCGCCATGCGGGCGCGGTAGACCTCGCGGTTCGCGTTGAAGTCAACGGCGCGGGCGCGGGTGTCGGTATAGACGACGAACATGGGCTTCTCGCCGGGGCGGCGGGGCTCCGCGAGGTAGGTCCCGCAGGTGTGCTCGCGCTCGACGGGGCCGATGACCTGGTACCAGCAGCGCTGCGCCTGGCGGGCAGGCCCCATCGCGCGGCGCGCCGAGGGGGTATCGAAGACCCCTTTGAGGGCGTCCTTGATCGAGGACATGTTCGAGAACTCGTCGACCATCATGCGTAGCTCACCACTTCTGCGCTCCCCACGAGCTCTTCGGAGAAGTACCCGAGGTTCGTCGTCGTGATCACCGTCTGGGTCCCCGGCAAGAGCATCCCCACGAAGGCGTCGCGCCGCCGCGCGTCGAGCTCGCTCATCACGTCGTCGAGGAGCAGCAGCGGCCGGGCCCCGACGACCTCCTCGGCCAAGAGCACCTCCGCCATCTTGAGCGCGAGGACGACCGAGCGCTGCTGGCCCTGCGAGGCGAAGGCCCGCGCATCGCGGCCATCGATCGAGAAGACCACGTCGTCGCGGTGCGGCCCCACGGTGGTCTGCCGGCGACGGAGGTCCTGCGGGCGCGCCTCGGCGAGCGCGTCGGCGAGGCGGCGCGCGAGCTCATCGCGGCCCAAAGACTCCGCGCCCTCTCCCAAGCTGCACCCGTAGGAGCAGGTCAGGCGCTCCCCGCCGGATATGCTGGCGTAGGACTCCTCGACCTTCGGCGCGAGGCGCGAGAAGAGCCGCATGCGCGAGCTCAGGAGCGCCGCCCCTCCCGCGGCGACCGAGGCGTCCCACGCGTCGAGCAGTCCCAGGTCCGGCGAGTCCTCCTTGAGCAGGCGGTTTCGCTGCTCGACGGTGCGCTGGTAGGCGGTGAGCAGGCGGGAATAGCCCGGCGCCGCCTGGCGGCCGAAGTCGTCGAGCTCGTCGCGCCGCCCGGAGGCGCCGCGCTTGACGAGCGCGAGGTCGTCGGGGGTAAAGAGCACCGACATCAGGCTCCCGGCGACGTCGGAGGCCGGCAGGCGCTTGCCGTTGCGGAAGAACGCCTTCTTTCCGGGGGCGACGTCGACGCGCACATCGATGACCCTCCCGTCGCCCTCGAGCCGCGCCTGGGCACGGCCGCGCACAGCCCCCTCGCGAACGAGCTGCGAGGGGGTCGGGTGACGGAAGGAGCGCCCGGCGGTGAGCAGCTGCAGGGCCTCGACCGTGTTCGTCTTGCCAGAGGCGTTCGGCCCCACCAGGACGGTGGTCTGGCCCGAGAGCCCCACGCGGCGCGACGACGCGTTGCGGAAGTCGTCGAGCTCCAGGTATGCGACGCGCAGCCCCACGCCGGCCCTAGAGGCGCACCGGCATGAGCAGGTACAGGTAGTTGATGGCGCCGTTGGACTTGAAGATGCCCGGCTGCGCGGAGCTCTGCAGCTCGAGGCGCAGGCGCTTGGAGCCGGCGACGGCGTTCATGCAGTCAAAGACGTAGTGGTAGTTCAGCGCGATGGAGAGCGCCTGGCCCTCGATGTCGGCGTCGATGATCTCGGAGGACTCGCCCTGCTCCGGCGAGCTCGCAGAAAGGCGCACGAAGCGGCCGTCGGGGTCCACGTCGAAGCGCACCGAGGCGTTCGTCACGGCGATGACCGAGACGCGCTTGAGGGCCGCGGCAAGGGCGTCGGCGTCGATCTCGACGGCGGTACCGCAGCTCGCGGGGAGGAGCTGCTTGTAGTCGGGGAAGTTGCCCTCGATCTTTCGGCACACGAAGGTCGTGGTGCCGAAGGTGAAGACGACCTGGCTCTCGGCCACGCCGATGCGGACGGACTCGGTCATCGAGGGCATCGAGAGGACGTCGTGGAAGATGTTGCCGCCGACGATGGCGCGGAACGCCTCGCCCGCAGGCGCCTCGGCGGAGGAGTCGCAGACCGCGAGGCGGAAGGAGTCGGTCGCCACGAGGCGAATGGTGTTGTCCTCGACCGTGAGCAGGATGCCCTGCAGGATCGCGCGGGAGGTCTCCTTGGAGGTCACCTTATAGACCTTGTCCACCATCGTGGCCAAAAGGTCGCTCGGCAGCTCGATCTCGCGCTGGGGGTTCACCGAGGGGAAACCGGACCAGTCGCTGGGCGAGAGCGTGTTCAGGCGGAAGGAGGACTTGTCGCACGAGATGGAGATGGTCCTCTCGCCGCCGTCGAAGGTCACCGCGGCGTCGGGGAGGGTCTTCACGATGTTGGTGATGACCTTTCCCGAGACGACGGTCTCGCCCGGCTCCTCGACGTTGGCGGGGATGAGGTGACGGATGGAGATCGTCAGGTTGTTCGTCTGGAACTCGAGCGTCCCCTCCGCCGCGCGGATATACACGCCCGAGAGGATCGGCAGCGTGGAGTTCGTCCCCATGCCCTTCGCTACGACGGATAGGGCTTTGAGGAGAGAGGACTGGCTTACGGTGAACTTCATCTTCCGACCCTTCTATTTGTTCTTATATATATCTATAAAACCAGTAGTAATAATAAGCACTGTCGAAAAGTTGAAAACCTCGCGTTTACCAAGGTAGAAGCAGACATTCTTGGCTTGCTGAGTCGGCTTGGTTTTCTTCATCCGTCAACATCGCCTCCCCGCCCCAAAAAGTTTTCAACATCAGTGCGCGGGTTTTAGAGGGCGCGTCGACGCGTTTTCGACTGTTTTTGAACATCATGCGCCGCCCACGATCTCTTCGCGGATCTGCATCAGCTTCTCGTTGAAGACGCGATCGTCCTTCTTCGCGGTGTCGACCACGCGAAGGCTGTGCATGACGGTGGCGTGGCTTCGCCCACCGAACTTCTTCCCGATGTCGGCGAAGGTCTGGTCGCACAGGTCGCGGCAGAGCCAGATGGCCACGTGGCGGGCCTCCATGAGCGACTTGTTGCGCTTACTGCCGATGAGATCGCCGTGGGCGACGTCGTAGTTGCGCTCGACGACCTTCTGGACCTGCTCGATCGACACGCGCCGCTCGCTCGTCGGCCAGACCTCGTGGCAGATGTCCTCGACCTCGCTTTCCAGAAGCTCGCCGCCGGCGGCCTCCGCGCGAGCCTCGGCGAGCAGGCACCGCTGGCAGAAGCCCTCGATGAGACGGATGTTGTTGCCCGCCTTCTCGGCCATGAAGCGCTGCATCTTCGGCGAGATCTTGCCCATCGTCCCCGCCAGGCCGTCCTTCTCGGCGTCCTCGAGCGCGCGCTCGCAGAACTTCTCGATGAGGCGGACGCGCAGCTCGTAGCTGGGGACCTGCACAGACGCGGTGAACCCGCCGCCGATACGGCTCGTCACGCGCTCATCGAAGCCGTCTTTGCCCATGCCGAGCTCGGCGGGGGTGCGGTCGGCCGCGAGCACGACCCATTTGCCGCTCGCGCGCAGCGTGTTGAAGGTGTCGAAAAAGAAGTTGATGGTGCCGGCCTTGCCGATGAGCCCCTGGACGTCGTCGACGATGAGCACGTCGATGTCGGCGTAGTTCTGGCGCAGCTCGTCGGCGGCGGACTTGTTCTCCGAGCGCGACGCGTTGACGTAGTCGCTGATGAACGACGACGCGTCCTTGTAGACGCAGATGCGCGACGGGTCGTTCTGGGCTATGTAGTTCTGGATAGCGCGCAGAAGGTGGGTCTTGCCCAGGCCGCTCTTGCCGTAGATGAAGAGAAGCCCGTAGCTCTTGTTGACGCCGTTGGCTACCTGGACTGCCGAGTCGTAGGCGATCATGTTCTCGTCGCCGCGGACGAATCGGTCGAAGGTGAGCTTCGAGTCTCCTGCGCCCACGTCTTCTACCAGCGGGTTCTTCGCGCGTCTGCGCTCGAGGGCACGACGAGCGGCCTCCTCGTCCTCCTTCCAGCCATCGTCCTGGAGCGCGACGTGGCTCGGGCGGGGCGGCTCGGCGGGCTCCTCGCGCTTGGGTACCCAGCTCTCCGCCTCCTCGCGCGTCATCGTCGAGACGTGCGGCTTCGGCGCCGCGGCGTGTCCGCCGAGCGCGGCCTCGAGCTTGATGTCCTCGAAAGCCGCCTTGCTCAGCGCGCCGTCGATCTCCTCGGTGCTCTGCGAGATCTTCCTCAGCACGAGGCGCATGGGCGTCTCGACGCGCAAGATGCCTCCCTCGAGGCTTTTGGGCTCGCAGCTGCGGAGCATGGCGAGGAAGGACTCGGGCTTGCCCTCCTCCGCGAGGATGTCGAGGGCGTCTTGCCACAGCGCCTCGGCGTCAGACTCTTCTGAGATGTCCATAGTCGAATTCCTTGGAATTGTTGAAAAGTGACGCTCAGTATATCGAATTGTTGAAAACTCCGCTTTGGTTTTCTACAAACGGCGGCCGAACGACGCCGGCGGGCGCCTTGGAGCCTTCCTTTACCCGAGCAGGCTGCGGCCAACGGCCGTGAGGCGGTGCTTCTGGCCTTCCTTCATCACGTATCCCGCGGCGACGAGGGCACCGAGCTCGCGCGACCAGGTGGGGCCCGAGTAGCCGTAGGCCTTCACGAGCTCGGTGGGTCCGCAGCTCTCGTGCTGCGAGAGGTACTCGATGATCCTCGCTCCGCGTTCGCTCACCTGCGGCTGGCTCGCCGCCGGCGGCACGGCTCCCGCGGGCATGGGCTGCTGTGCCGCCGGGTCCTGTGCCGGGTAAGGCTGCTGAGGCGCCTGTTGGAACGGCTGGCCGTACGGCTGCTGCTGGTACGGCTGCTGAGCGGGGTACATGGGCTGGCCCGGGAATCCCTGCTGCGGGGCGTAGCCCGTCTGCGGCCGAAAGGACGGCTGCCCGTACGGCTGCTGCCCGTATTGGGGCGCACCCATGGGCTGCCCGTACGGCTGCTGGCCATATGGGGGCATGCCCGCCGGCTGCGCGTATGCCGACTGCCCGTAGCCCTGCGGCGTCGGCACCGGCATCGTCGCAGGTCCCGCCTGCTGCGCTTCCTGCGCCTGTGGCGAGCGGGCGACGCCGGCCGCCTCCTGCCTCGGCCTGACCGAGATCGTCACGACGGTGCCGCCGGCGATGTTGTCCTCTATGGTGAGGCTGCCGCCCTTGTCCTCCATATATTGCTGGGCGTACGGAAGCCCGCTCCCTACGCCGCGGATGTACTGGCGCATCTCTTCGGTGGCCGACGAGGTGCCGTACTCGAGCGCGAGGTCCTTCTCTTGGATCCCCGGCCCTTGGTCCGAGAAGCGGATCGTGTTGCCGCCGTCCAGGATGGTGATCGTGGGGGACTGGAAGTACGCGTGGATGAAGTTCTCCACGATCTCGCGGATGACCATGAAGGGAATCGTCCCGCCCTGCTCGTGCGAGAGCTTGTTCACGGTCCCCGTGATCTCTTCCAGATATGGGCGGACGTCCTTCGGCTCGACGACCACGACCCGCGGCGCCGCGGACGCGTCGTCGTAGACGGCGATGCGCGCGGGGTTGGTCACGAGGCTTTCCTGCTGGTCAGAGCCCTGCGCCTGCTCCTCAGACGCCTTTTCGACCATCGGGTAGAAGTCCCGCGCCATATCGTCCACCCCGCTTTCTCAACAGGTTTTCATCATTTGTAGAAAACTTTTCAGCGCGGATTCGATGTGAACGAAAGTTTTCAACAATTGTCGAAAACCAGTTTATAACTCGTGAAAAACATGAATCCACAGCCGGAAAAGCATAACACCTTTGCGCAGGTTTCAGGCCATACGAAAGGTCCCTTCCAAGGCTGGAAGAAAAGTCGAAAACTTCCAAGTCGGGCGTTTGCGAACTTCTTGCGTACTTCTTTTGCGTAGATGTTTGACAGTTTTCGCCTTTGACCTTTACAATCTTTGAGCTTATTGCCCCAAAACTGACGTTTACACCCAACCGGGAGGAATAGCTATGAAGCGTACGTATCAGCCGAACAAGCGCAAGCGCGCCAAGACCCACGGTTTCCGCGCCCGTATGGCCACCAAGGGCGGCCGTAAGGTTCTCGCTCGCCGCCGTGCCAAGGGCCGCAAGAAGCTCACCGTCTAAAAACAATGAAGAAGACCATCAAGTCGAAGCGTGATTTCGAGAAGGTCTTCTCTTGCGGGAAGAGGCTCAACGACCCTCTCCTGCGCATTCGAATGGCTAAGCTTGACGAGGGCGGCCCCGGAAGGGTCGCCTTCGTCGCGCCTAAGCGGCTTGGAAACGCCGTCTTCAGGAACCGGTGCAAGCGCGTGCTGCGCGAAGCGGCACGAGAGTGCGGGCTTCCTTTGGACGGTTACGACATGATTCTCTTCTCGACCAAAGACACGCACGACAGCTCTCCCTCGAGCATCGCGCGATCGCTGAGAAGGCTCATACAGAAAGCCGGCGCCTAAGGTGGGCGGCGCGCGCGGGACCTCGATCGTCTCTCGTGCCCTTCTTGCCTGCGTCGGCTTTTATCAACGCCGGGTATCCCCGCTCTTCGGCGCGAGGTGCATCTATTACCCGACGTGTTCCGAATACGCTCGCCAAGCCATCCTCAAGCACGGGGCCCTTCGGGGCTCGGCGCTCGCTTTGCGCAGGATATTGCGGTGCCACCCTCTGCATGACGGTGGCTACGACCCCGTCCCCTAGTCAATGACCACGGAGGAAACATGTGGGATTGGTTTATTAACTTCCTGACGATGGTGCTCCAGGGGCTTCACGGCTTCGTGGGCGATTGGGGCCTCGCCGTCATCGTCCTCACCGCCATCGTCCGCCTGCTGCTGACGCCACTGCAGACCAAGTCCGTCAAGTCGACGGCCGGTATGCAGGTCGTGCAGCCTCGAATCCAGGAGCTTCAGGAGAAGTACGCTGACGACCCCCAGCGTCTCCAGGAAGAGACGATGAAGATCTACTCGGAGATGAAGGTCAACCCGCTCATGGGCTGCCTGCCGCTCCTCATTCAGATGCCGATCTTCTGCGCTCTGTTCGCTGTCATTAAGAACGTGCCGGCGGACGCCTGCTTCTACGGCATTCTCCCGTCGATCTCGCAGTCGTGCGCCGGCGTCTTCGGCGCCTCCGGCTTCGTGGGAGCGCTCCCGTACATCATCATGGACGTGCTCTTTGGTGTGCTCACCTTCGTACCGATGATGATGAACCTCGGCAACTCGACGCCCGAGATGAAGAACCAGCAGATGATGATGGGCGCCATCATGTCCCTCATGATGCTGTGGTTCGGTTGGACCTGCCCCGCGGCCGTCCTGCTCTACTACGTGACCTCCTCGCTGTGGCAGGTCGCCCAGCAGAAGCTCGTTACCCAGCGCGTCATGGAGAAGGCCAAGAAGGACGCCGAGGAGCGCGCTAAGAACGCTCCCGTTGAGGTCAACGTTGTCCGCAAAGAGAAGAAGCAGCGTCCTCACAAGAAGCGCTAATTGCTGTTAAACACTAGTTATCGATTACGTATTTGATATTGGAGGTTGGCATGGATGATGAGGTTCTGACTGTGGAGGAGACTTCCGCCGACCAGTCCCTCACGACTGATGCCGCTGATGAGTTCTCGTCTATCCGCGAGCGCTTCGAGGCCGGTGCCGAGCTGACCGAAGAGGAGACGGATAAGGTCGCCGACGTCGCCGTTGAGTATCTTCGCGAGCTCCTCGGCTTCTTTGGCGAGACTTCCTGCTCCATTGATGAGTACGATGGGGACAACGGGGAGCTGATTCTCGACGTCAATGGTGGCGACCTTGCCGTCTTGATCGGCCGTCACGGCCGCACGCTCGATGCTCTGCAGATGGTTCTCTCGTCGCTTATGAGCAGTACACTGAAGTTCTACTATCCTATCGTTGTGGACATCGAGAGCTATAAGAGCCGCCGTAAGTCCAAGGTCCAGGGACTTGCCAGGGCTGCGGCCGCAAAGGCTCGTAAACAGGGCCGGGTGGCAATGGCTCCGATGAACGCTTATGAGCGTCGTTTGGTCCACCTTGCCTTGCATGACGATGATTCGGTTACCACTCATTCCGAGGGTGAGGATCCCAATCGTCGGGTTGTTATCACCGCTGTTCACTAGTGCTTTATATCAGGTGGTATCTTTAGGAGGAGCTTCAGCTCCTCCTTTTTTATGACAAGAATTCTTGACTCACTAGTTTTTGGCAGGAGATTTGTATGGCTGACCCGACCCACGAGGAACTCGTTGACCAACTGATTTATGAGCTCTCTCAGTTCGAGATCGATTGCTCTCATACCCAGGCTGATTTATTGATTCGTGATCTCGAGCTGGTTCTTGAGAAGAATAAAGTCGTGAACCTCACAAGAATCGAGGCTCTGAGAGACGCTGTGACGCTCCATCTCGTTGACTCTCTTGTGCCACTAGGGACAAAGACTTTCAAGCCCTCAGAAGGGCTTAGATTCCTTGATATTGGAACTGGTGCTGGTTTTCCTGGAATTCCTCTTGTGATTATGACTGGGATGGAAGGTCTGCTGATTGATTCTGTTGGAAAGAAGGTCACCGCTGTCAATGAGTTCATTCATGAACTTTCTCTGACTTCATGCAAAGCAGAGGCCATCAGGGCTGAGGTTTTGGCACAACGAGAGCCCGGTTCCTTTGATTACGTATTTGCTCGTGCTGTTGCTCAAAGTAATGTAATGATCGAGTATGCTGCACCCTTGCTCAAACTTGGCGGTAGCTTGATCCTCGAGAAGGCTAATCTTTCTGAGTCTGAGCTGCAGAATGCTAACTATGCTTCCCAGATCTGTGGTCTACAGCGTCTTTCTCGTGATTCATTAGAACTTCCTCGTGGTTTAGGGCATAGAGAGATCCTGACTTATCAGAAGGTAGCTAAGCCTCACATCAAGCTTCCTAGAGCTAATGGAATGGCTAAGAACCATCCTCTAGTTCCAAAGAGTAATTTATGTAATGTGAATACTCTCAAGTAGTTACTAGTAATGCCCCTGTTTCACGTGAAACAGGGGCATTACTAGTAACTACTTGAGAAATTTAGCAGAGTTCGTCTTGTCAAATCTTCATCTTAGATTGATGTTGGTATTTGTATATTTGCAATCACAACCTGCAAGCACATTTGCATAATATTATAGACTTATTTTGAAGTACATATTTGATTCGCTAGGTTCAAATGAACGTATTTCATTGACTTCAATGCTGTATTTAATTCCATAGTATCTATTTGAGCTGAATACGCTACTTAGAGGCTCTTTAATGAGTATTTAACTTGTTGCTATTGGTTGGAAAACTCTGTATCACGTGAAACACAGCGAATTTTTTCTTTTGTTAAAGTAATAATGACTATTGAATACTGAATAATTCTCGCAAATTTGAATATATGTGATTTCTAATTCAATGCGTTTAACGTGAAACGTTACGTTTTGATTGCTGTATTAGCGAATATGATTCTATTTCCAGCTCTTACAAGATTCAGATTAACCGCAATTGAGAGCTTACTTACGAATGAAGTTTGTTTCACGTGAAACAATACTTACAAAGGTATTCGTTGTAATTCAAATACTTAGATCAACAGACGCTGTGATTTTGAATTTCGAGTATATCTCTTTAGTCTGAATCTTTAACGTAAGTGATTCACGTGAAACAAATAGAGAATGTGATCCGTTTCACGTGAAACATAAACTAAGATAGTACTCACAAGTAATAGCAATCGCTGTATTTGGAGAGTATTGTGGGATTTCGGGATGTAAAACGGGGCTTTCCTGATAAAAATACGCG